>JBDSSY010000001.1:0-7395 GCA_039928585.1 Gemmatimonadaceae bacterium
GTACTCGAAGCGGTGAACTGCCAGGATGACGAGCGGCGCCGACAGCTGTGCATGGAGCACGTGATCGGCGTGAAGAAGCACATCGAGGCGCTGAGCAGGAAGGGATACTGGGAGCAGTTCGCCCACGCGCCGGAGTTCGTCGTCCTGTTCCTGCCGAGTGAGGCGTTCTTCAGTGTCGCGCTCGAGTTCGATCCGACGCTGTTCGAACACTCGTTCGAGCAGAAAGTGATCATCGCCACGCCGACGACGCTGGTCGCGGTGCTCAAGGCGGTGGCGTTCGGGTGGCGACAGGAGGCGATCGCGCAGAACGCGCAGGAGATCAGCGAGATGGGCCGCGATCTGTACGAGCGCATCCGTACGCTTGCCGAGCACTTCGACGACGTGGGCAGCCATCTCGGAAAGTCGGTGGGTGCGTACAACAAAGCGGTGCGATCGCTCGAGACGCGCGTCCTGCCGTCGGCCCGTCGCTTCCAGACGCTCGGCGTCGGAAGCACGAAGGAGATGGTCGAGCTGACGGGACTCGAGATAGCGCCCGTGGTGATCGCTGCACCGGAACTGCGGCTGACCTGAGCATGGCGAGACTCATCCGCATGACGGGTCCGGATCCCGACACGCTTCTTCGCGCCGCGGCCGCTCCCTTCTGCGCGGCGGGTCCGTGCGTGGAGCCGCTTCCCCTGCTCGCAGTGCGCCAGGGCGGCCTGCGCGACGCAGTTCACCAGCTTGCCGCCGATGCTCAGGCGGTCGGTTGGTTCGGCTCGCCGATCGTCGTGTTCGCGGAGTTGCCCGGACTGTTCGTGGGGGATATCGCTCCACTCGACGAGTTCGAACGAGAGGCGCTCCTCCGTCGCGCCATCGTGGACGTATCGCCGGCCGTGCTCGGGAACGTCGCGACGCGAACAACGGTGACCGACTCACTCGATCGCCTCTTCGGCGATCTGATCGCATCCGGCGTCGCCGCATCGGACATGGAGCGGACGTTGAAGGCGGCACGCGATGGGGAGTGGGAGGCGGCGCGGAACACGGACGTCGAGGCGCTTTACCGACGCTACCTGGAGTTACTCGCCAAGCTGCCAGCACAGGGCGGATCCGCACGCACCGACGGTCGAGATGGCCCGCTACGCGCTGCCCGCGTCATCATCGACTGCCCCAGCGTGGCAGGAGCGGGGCTACGACGCCCATTGCGTGCAGCGGGCGAGCGGCGCTCGATCGACATCCATGGCTTGGCCGATCTACGACGTGGATGGCGCAGCCTTCTCGAGGCGCTGCACGCCGCGCCCTTCGTCGACGAGCTTCGTATCTACCTCACCGAGTCGAGCAACACGACCGGAGCAGCACAGCGCGACGTCGCGCAGTGGTTGCAGGATCATGCAGACGAGACACGCATCGTCCCAGGCGGAACAGATGCTCCGCCGGCGATTACCCACCTGCGATCCACGCTGTTCACCCTGGGCGGCAGCGTTGCGCCCCCCGCCGCTGACGTCTCGGTCACCGCCGCGCCCGATCTCACGAGGGAGCTCGAAGGGGTGGCGCGCGAGATCAAGCGCCTGCTCGCGAGCAGATCCTCGGCGCAAACATCCGCGATCGCCGTCGTCGCCAGAAAGGCTCGGCCTTATCTGACCTGCGCGGCAGACGTCTTCGCGCGCTACGGGATTCCGGTCACCGCTCGACTTCGGTACACGCTCACCGACGTGCCGGCGATCGCCGCGCTGTTGCGCTGCCTTCGCAGCGTGGGGGAAGGATGGACCGTTGGCGGGCTCCGCGAGTTGGCAGCGTCGCCCTACTTCACTACTGGACTCGACGCCGGCGTGCTCGGATACGCGTCGGCTCAACTCCGCCCGCGCGGGTTGGCCGAATGGATCGCCGCGCTCGGAAGCCTCGAGGAGGAAGCGCGCTCCGATGTGGAGAATCGCGATGGGCCGGCGCTCGAGCGACTCATCGCGACACGAGATGCGCTTCGCCTTGTCCAGAGCCAGACCGCATCCCTGAACGGACCCGCTACACTCGCCGACTGGATCGTGCTCACGCGCGCGGCAATCGGATCGACAACCGTGCGCGCGTCGGAGAATGAAACAACCGCGGGCTTGCTCGGACTCGCCACCAATGTGCGGCCGCGGCTCACCGATGAATCACGGCTTCCGCTTCTCTCCGCTTCGCGGATCGACGCGGCTGCTTTTCGCGCGACCGGAGAAGTGCTCTCAAGCTGGCAAAGCTCTCTCGCGCTCGCTCCCGCTGGAGCCGGTACACTCTCGCTAGGTGACTGGATCGCCCTGCTCGAGACGACGCTCGCACAACACGAAGCCACGGTTCGCACAGGCATGCCCGGCGGGGTGCAGCTTCTTGAAGCGCTCTCCGCAGACGGCGGGTCGTTCGATCACGTCTTCGTGGTGGGGATGAGCGTCGGCGCATTTCCAGCGGAGCCGGCGCCCGACCCACTGTTCGCCGATCACGAGAAGGAAGCACTGCTTGCCACCGGCCTTCCAATTGAGCCAGCGCGCGTGTGGTTCGACCGTGAGGCAGCCCTGTGGGAAGCTCTCGCGCGGTCGGCACGCCGAACATTGTCGCTCAGCTACGCATACGCTGATGCGAACGGCGCGCCACAGCTCGCCGCGGCGTATCTCGACGATGCGATTTCCCGCTACGACGCAACGATCGGCGCCGAGGAGGTTGGACGCGAGCCTGGCGCATGGGTCAAGCTGGTGCCGGGCTCATACGTTTTTCCCGATGCGATTGGCGACGTGTGGAGCCTTCATGAGCTCGGATTCCACGCGGCGGCCTCGCTGCGCGCCGGGAATATCGATCGCGACGCGCTGCTCGGCTATACGGCACGTAACGCCAGAGGCCGGAGGGAAATCGAGCAACTGTTGGCGACCGCGGGGGTGAGCGACACGCGCGCGACGATGCGGGCGATGTCGAACACGGCCGGATTCGATCGCACGACTCTGGCGAACCCATGGAACGGCCGGATCGACGATCCTGCACTGCTCGAGGCGCTACGCGTTACCTATGGCGATCGAGTGTGGAGCGCAACACAGCTCGAGACATACGGCCGCTGTCCGTTTTCATTCTTCGTCAAGTACGGACTGGGCGTCCGACAGGCGCCGGAAGCGGAAGACGAAGATAGCGCACTTCAGGTGGGCGCAGTGATGCACTCGGTGCTCGCGCGAGTATACGGGCGACTCGTTGCCGAGTTCGGGGACGACGCGCTGAATCATGACAATGCAGACCGGGCTTGCGAGATTGTCACAGAGGAATGCGTTCGGGAACTCGTGCCGCAAGACGAACCGGCACGTCGTGGCATTTTCCTGGGCCGCGCTCGGGAGATAGCCGCGAAGCTCTCCGCGTATGTCGTCTGGGAGATGAAGCAGAACACGAAGACGCCTCGCGTTCCCTGGCGCATGGAGTACGGCTTCGGAGTCGATGGCGCCGGTGCGCCAATCGTGACTCTCACGAGAAACGGTCGCGCCGTGCGACTGCGAGGCCGCATCGACCGCGTCGACAGGATGCTGGTGTCCGGAGCAGAGAAACATCTCTACGTCGTGGACCACAAGTCCGGCGACAGCGCGTTCAAGGGCGTCACGAGTCTGCAGCCGGCTGGAGGCGTACTACAACTCGCGCTTTACCTGGCGGCGCTGCGCGAACTCGAGCCGGAGGCATCCATCTGGGGCGGTGCCTACCAGATCGTACGCACGCGGAGCCGCTCGGCGACTCTGGATCGATGCTCGTTGGTGCAGGCGGGGGTCAGGGAGCTCGGCAATCCCTCTCAGCTGAAAGCGCAGGCCACGATCGACGGCGCCGCTGCTGTAGCACTCTCGATCAATGACGAAATCCTCGCCGGACACTTTCCGGCCAGGGTGCCGGAGAACGTGACCTGCCTGCACTACTGCGATTGTCGCCACCTCTGCCGTGAGGAGCGCATCAAGTCATGGTGAGCGCGCTGCGACGTACGCCGTTCGATGGCGAGCCACCGCTCACGGCGGAACAGCTCGCGGCCGTCGTCCGAGAAGGGCACACGATTCTCGAAGCCGGAGCCGGTTCAGGGAAAACGACGACGCTCGTCGACAAGATCATTTACTCACTTGGTGCCGACCGGGCTCCCGGACACTCTCCCACGCGCCGCTGCGAGTTGTCGGAAATCGCGGCGATCACCTTCACGAATGCTGCGGCAGCCGACTTCAAGCGGAAGCTGCGCGAGCGCATGCGACTGATCGCTGACTTCCACATGCGAGCGGGTGCGGCCGCGGAGGAACGGCGGTGGCGCAATCGCATCTACGAAGTCGACCGAGCCAGGGTCGGCACGATCCACTCTTTCTGTGGCCAACTGCTCCGGGAATTCTCGCTGCGAGTCGGGCTCGATCCCGCGTTCCAGATCGCTGACGAGGGCGAGGGAAAGCGGCTTGCCGGGGAAGCTGCAGCCAGCGCGCTGAATGCAGCGCTGCGCGAGGAGCGCGAGTCGGCATTCGAGCTCGCCGAGAGGTTGGGACTTCGAGAGTCGGAGCGCTTGATTGCGCAGATTGTCTCATCGGGATCTATGGCCACCGATGCCCTCGGTGCCTGGGCGATTGACGGATCGCCGAGGTTGGTCGAGCTGCAGCATGGCATCGAGTCGCAGCGCGCAGGGTGGGGATGTCAGGATGAAATCGGTACGTGGAAAGCGGATGTGGATCCCGATGCGGCGCGCATGGCGTGTACGCTACTCTCCCTCGCTACTGATGCGCGCGCTGCGCTGGATGCGCAACTGGTGCAGGATGGTGTGCTCGATTTCGATGCACTGATTCTCAGGACAAGGTCGCTGCTGTCGGGGCGACCCGACGTGCTGCGCGCGATACAAAAACGTCTCAAGTGGCTGTTCATCGACGAGTTTCAGGACACCGATGCGGACCAACTCGAGATCGCGTATCGCATCTGCGGCATCGATACGGGTGGGAGCACTGGCGCTTCGCAGGATCTGCCTTGGCTGTGTATCGTCGGCGACCCCAAGCAGAGCATCTACCGATTCCGGCGGGCCGACGTCTCGCTCTGGAAGACGGTCAGCGGGATGATGGCGGCGCGCGGGGCTGAACCGATCATCCTCAACACCAACTTTCGCAGCCGCTCGCCGATCCTCGGGTTCGTGAATGCAACGTTCGATGGGCTGATCGGCGAAGGCCGCGAGGGAGTGATAGCCGCAGGACATGAAGTCCCATACGTGAAGCTGTTAGCGCACCGTCGTGCTGCGGTAGCCGAGGAGCATTTCGAACTGCTGGCCATTCCGGGGGGAGGGAAGGCCGACGAGCAGCGTGCCGTCGAAGCCGAGATGGTGGGAGCGCGGATACGCGAGATGGTCGACAGCGCTGCCGGTGGTCTGGAGACGGATGGCACCGGTGCAACACGCAGAATCAGGTACAGCGACATCGCGATTCTCTTTCGTGCCCGCACTGCGCTGCCCGCGTACGAGATGGTTTTTCGCAAACTCGGAATTCCGTACTACATCGCCGGCGGAGCGGGGCTGTTCGGTCGACGGGAAATCCGGGACGTTCGACTGCTGTTGACCGCACTCACGGACGAACACGACGACCTCGCGTGGATCGGGGTCCTGCGCTCTCCGTTTGTGGGACTCACCGATCAGGCGCTCTATCGCTTTCGGACCGGACATCCTGCCGAGCCCTTCTCGGCCATGCTCGAGCTTGCGGGAGCGGAGCAGGACCCGCACGCGCTGCTCGCATCGAGCTGGATCGACGCAGCCCGCCAGCTGCGCGATCGGATGCCCGTGGCGTCGCTGATCGATCACCTGCTGGGTGCGAGTGGCTACGCCGCGCAGCTGTTGGCCGAGCCTGGAGGCGAGCAGTCGCTGGCGAATCTGCGAAAGCTCGTGCGTATCGCTGAAGGCCGTCCGGATTCAAGTGTCGCCGAGTTCCTCTCCTTCATGGACGAGCGCGAGGAGGGCGATGCCCGCGATGGTGACGCGGCGCTCTATACCGCCGGCGAAGATGTCGTGACGCTCAGCACCGTACACGCTGCGAAGGGGCTCGAGTGGCGAGTCGTGTTCCTCGCGGACCTGGAGCGGGACATTGTCAGCACCACGAAGATGTCGTCGATCTACGCCGACCCGATTGCGGGGATCGCCCTGAAGTGTTCGGGCACGGGTGAGAATGAGGAGTCTCTCATCGCCGGCGCGTTCGAGTGCCTGCGGCAACGTGACATCGCGCTCTCTGAAGCCGAGGAAAAGCGACTGTGGTATGTCGCGACGACACGGGCGAAGGACCGGCTGATCCTGTGCGCGGGTGCACAAAAGTGCGAGGATGCCCGAGCGCAACTTGCGACGGAAGCGGGCGCGACGAAGGTGCTCCACTGGCTGCTGCGGTCGCTCGTTCCTGAGGACGACTACCATACCTATTCGTACGCTGGCGAGCGCTGGTCGGTCGGCGAGACGATCGTCACCCCGGAGACGTTGCCATCTGCCAGCCCGCGCTCACTGCCGACCATCGAGCAGGTGAGCGCAGCGCGCCTGCCAGCCGATGTCGAAGCGGCGCTCACGGCGCGGCTAGCCCCTGTGTCCGCCGGCATGTCGCTGCCCGCGCGCTCTGCGACGCAACTCCAGTTGTTGAATCAGGATGCGGTGGCGTATCGGGAGCGCTATCTGCTGGGTCTCGCTGAGCGTCGTGCCTACTCTGCCACGAGCGAGCACGCGGCTGGCAGCTCCAGCATGGGTGTGCCCGCTACCGTACTGGGTGTCGTGCTGCACGGAGCGCTGGAGCGCGATCGAGAAGACGATGATCTCGACGAGTACCTCGAGCGCGAGCTCTGCGCCCAGATCGGCGACGACGCGGCATCGCCACGAGTGACAACTGCGGTGCTCATGCTGCGACAGATGATCGACGCGACACGGGCGCACCCATCGGTCGCGCGCATGTGTGACGCCGCGCTCTCCGAGCGGGAGCTCGCGTTCACCTGGTTCGCCCGCTCGGCTGATCGCGTGACAATGATGCGCGGCGCGATGGACCTCGTCGCACAGATCGATGGGCACCTGGAGGTTCTCGACTACAAGTCGCACGGGCGGGCCGAGGGCAGGGAGCGAGAGATCGGTGATGCCTACCTGGTCCAGCGCGACGTGTACTCTACGGTGATCTCGGCACTCACTGGCGAGGCGCCAACGCGCTTCTCGTTCTTCTTTCCGACTTCAGGGGGAGAGGCGGCCTACACGCCGGATCCTGCGGAGATGGAGCGATCGTTCGCGCGGCTGCATGCGCTTCTCGACGCCGCTCACGCGCTTCACGCCACCTAGCACATGTCCTCCAAGGTCCAGCGCTGGATCGACCTGCTCGCCGCCCTCCTCGGCCACCGGATGCCGGTGACATTCAAGCAGCTCGCGCGTGACGTGCCCGCCTATCTCGCGGACGGAAGCGTCGCAACCGATGA
>JBDSSY010000002.1:0-12905 GCA_039928585.1 Gemmatimonadaceae bacterium
TCGACAAGCTGTACTCCTTTCACGCCATCGAGCACATCCCCGACGCGGCCGGGGCACTCTGCGAGATGCGGCGCGTGGTCGTACCCGGCGGGCGCATCCTGCTGGTCTATCCGGCCGAGCCGATTCGAGGGTTGTACGCCATGCCCGGCGCGTGGCTCGGCTTCGGCAATCCATTCCTCGCGCGCCGGCTGCACGTGCACAAGTTCACACCGCGCAGCATCTCGGAACTCGCCGAGCGCAGCGGACTCACGCACGTCGTCAGTGCGTTCGACTTCCTCATCACGCCGCAGTTCATGACCGTGCTGGAGCGGCCCGGCCGCAACAGATGACGGGCCTCGGTCGACGCGTGGCGCAGTTCGCCGTCAGCGCTACCGTCGTCGCCCTCCTCCTGCTCTTCGCCCGGCACGTGGACTGGCGCGGCGCGGTGGCGGTGATGCGCGCGGCGGATCTGCGACTTGTCGTGCTCGCCGTTGCGCTGAACCTCGTGTCGCTGCTGCTCAAGGGAGTGCGTTGGTGGGTGTTCCTCCGTCCCATGGGCGTCGGCTCGCTCGCCCTCGCACTCCGCGCCACGTTCGCCGGTGCATCGCTCAACAACCTGCTCGTCGCGCAGGGCGGCGAGGGCGTTCGCGTGCTCCTCGTGTCGAGAGCAAGTGGGGTCTCCAGCGCACGCGTCCTCGCGGCTCTGGCGATGGAGCGACTGCTGGATGTCGTGAGCTACCTGCTGCTCCTGGTGGGCGCAGCGTGGTTGCTCGACGTACCACGGACCATCGTCCGGTGGCGCATACCGGCGACCGTGGCGTTCGGGATCATCCTGCTGGTCCTGTTGGTGCTCACCGTCCGGGATCGGGCCGAAGGGCCCGATCCGACGGGACGCATCCATGCGTATTTGGTGCGCTTCGCGGCTGGCGTGTTCGAACTCGCCTCATTACCTCGCCTCACCGCCGCCATGGGCCTCTCGCTCGGCGCGTGGGCGCTGCAGGTCGCCACCTATCACGTCGCCGCCTTGGCGGCGCATCTGCCCATTCCGCTCACTGGTTCCGTCGCCGCGCTGCTGACGGTGGGCATCAGCTTTCTCGTTCGCGCCACGCCGGGCAACGTCGGCGTCTTTCAGGTGGTGTACGCGTTGACGGCGCGCTCGTTCGGCATCGCCGAAACCCCGGCGATCGCCGTGGCGCTGCTCATCCAGACCGTACAGGTGCTGCCGACACTCGTGATCGGTACCATGGTGTCACCGCGTCTCACCCTCACGCGAGCCGGACACTAGTCGCGAACTCGAGGCCGGCCGGTGCCAGCGTCAGTGAGCCCCTCGCCGCGCTGCGGCGAGGGGCTCACTTGCATACCGATGTTCTCCCTGCGGACGACTACTTCTTCACGCCGCTCGCCGCTTTCTGTCGGAAGACCATGTTGGGGCCGATGTACCCGAACTCCAGGCCTGTGCTCTGCTCGATGCCGTGGATGGCCTGTCGCGAGGAGTCGAGCGACGCCCGAAACGTCACCGCCCGATCGAGCAAGTCCGCCTGCGGCACGTTCACCGTGAGCCCGTACCACCGGCGAAGTTGCGGCAGCACCTCGCGCAGCGGGCGGTTGGCGACAGCCAGCGTGCCTTCGTTCCACGCCGATGCTTCCTCCACCTCGGCCGCGGTTGCGACGCGTGTGGGCTGACCCTTCGCGATCATCAGCGAGGACCCCGCCGCGAGGGATTGCGTCTGCTCGCCATGAGTCACTTCGACCGTGCCCTCCCGCACGACCACCGTCGTCCCCGGCTCGTTTTCATAGCTGCGTACCGTGAACGCCGTGCCCGTGGCCACCACCACGGCGCCGCCACCATGCACCTGGAACCGATCCGGCTGACCCGGCGCAACGGTAAACGTGCCCGCGCCCTCGATCTTCACGGCGCGCAGTCCGGGCCCGAATCCGTTGGGAATCGACAGCTTCGACTCAGGCGCCAGGCGTACCGTGCTTCCGTCGTCGAGCGTCACCACGCCGATCTGCGCCGGCAGTGCCGACACCACCCGGACGTCGGCGCCGTTCACGGCACTCGCAACCTTGGCGTCTGCACCGAGCGCGTTCATTGCCGTCACGGCGCCGTACAGCCCTCCGGCTACGACGAGCACGACGGCCGCGATCTTCCAGACGGGCACCGCCTTGTCGATGACGGCAATGTGCGTGGCGGCCTCGTGCCGCGAGTGTGCGGCGGCGTTCGCCAGCGCCTCCGGACTGTGCGCCTCCCCCCGCAACGCGTGGAGCACGTGCGCCCACGACTGCTGCATGTCGACTTCGTCGGTGGGATGCGGCGCGTGCTTCGTGGCGCCTGCTTCGTGGCCAGCGAAGCGATGGGCCGCGGCGCGGCGGCTCAGCGCACGGGCCGAGGCGTGGTGCACGTCCTCGATGAGAAATTGTCGAAGCTGGGCCGGCGTCTCGAACTTGGCGCGGGCGTCCCATGCGCGCACGAACGCGCCTTCGACCACCTTGGGACTCAGCGCGGCCGCCTCGGCTCCGAGATCTGCTCGGGCCTCCGCGGCGAGTGTGGGATACTCGGCGAGAAACGCCTCATGGAGCGCGTGCTCGTCGGCGAGCGGGGTGCGAATCGGGAGCGGAGTCAGCGCGTCGCCGTCGCCATGCGGAACTGATGTGGACATGGAAGCCTCTCAGTCGTGCGTGGATGGTTCGACTGGATCGCTTGCCTGGAGCTGCTGGTCCTTGACGATACGACAGCGCCCGGCAGAGCGCCATGAGTGGTGACCACCGCCGTGCGCCACACGTCTGCACAGGGTACCCCTCTCCCAGTCCCACCTCTGTGACGATCCTCGACCAGCTCGGCCCGGCGCGGCGAGCCATGCACCTGTTCGTGCGCCCCAACTTGCGGCGCGTGAGTCTCACATTCGTGCTCTCGCTCGCCGTCGCCACGGCGGCGGCCTCCGAGCCCCTGCTGCTGATGCAGGTCGTCGACCGGCTCGCCGGCGCGCCGCCCAGCGCCGCCGATTCCACCCTCCGGGCCATCGTCGGCGGCGTCGCGCTGTTCGCGCTGGTGCTCACCTGTCGCATTCTGGGAGCGGCGTGGGTCACCACGTCCACGTGGGCGGTACGGTTGAACCTCGAGTACCAGCTCCGCTCTCGCGTCGCCGCGAAGATGAGCGTGCTCTCGGCGCGCACGCAGTCGGAGATGGGCACGGGCGGGCTGCGCTACGCCATCGACTCGAGCTCGCCGCAGACGGCGGGCGCGTTCACGGACATGGCGTTCAAGCTGGTGCCGACGCTCGTGTACGTCTCACTGGCCGCGTGGGGCATGGCGCGACTCGACGGGGCGATCACGGCGATCATCCTCTGCCTGCTCCCCGTGCCGGCGCTCGTGGCCGCCGTGGCGTCGCGCCAGCAGCGGCGGCGCGAGCGCATGCAGCATGCGTTCTGGAAGCGCCTGTGGTCCGGCTACACGGAGCGGCTCCATGGCATGGGTACCGTGCGGGCCTTCGCGCGCGAACACGACGAGGAGAAGCGGCTGATGCGGCGCATCCGCTGGGCGTTCGCCAGCATCCAGCGGGGCGTCCACGTCGACGCGCGTACCACGGTTGCCGCGGGCATCGCCGAGCTCACCGCGCGTGTCGTCGTGCTCTGCCTCGGCGGGTGGCTTGTCGTGCGCGGCGAGCTCACGGTGGGGTCGTTGCTCGCGCTGCTCGGCTACGTGAGCGGCGTGTTCGCACCGGTGCAGCAGCTCGTCGACCTCTACCCCACCCTGCGCAAGGCGCATGTCGCGCTCACCTCGGTGTTCCAGGTGCTGGACGCCGAGGAGGAATCACCGGACATCGCGGGCGCATCGGCGTGTCCGCCCATCACGGGCGAGATCCGGTTCGAGCGCGTGAGCTTCGAGTATCGTAGCGGTCGCAAGGCGCTCGACGACTTCGACGTCACGATTCCCGCCGGTGAAACGGTGGCCCTCGTCGGTCCGTCCGGCAGCGGCAAGACCACCATCCTGCAACTGCTCCAGCGCATTCACAATCCGACGAGCGGCCGCGTGCTCATCGACGGGCGCGATCTCCGCGCGCTCTTGATCGCCACGGTGCGCCGCCAGTACGGCGCCGTGCCGCAGGATGTCGTCCTGTTCAACGACTCGGTCGCGGCGAACATTTCGTACGGCCGGCCGAGCGCGACTCGCGAGGAAGTCATGGCCGCTGCGATGGCCGCGAACGCGCACGAGTTCATTCTCGATCTCGCCAAGGGGTACGACACGCGGGTGGGCGAGGGAGGACGCTCGTTGTCGGGCGGACAGCGGCAACGCATCGCGATCGCGCGTGCCTTCCTCGTCGATCCGGCCGTGCTGCTGCTCGACGAGGCGACGGCGGCACTCGACACGAAATCGGAGCGGGCGGTGCAGGACGCGCTTCGCTCGTTGCGTCGCGGCCGGACGACCTTCATCGTGGCGCACCGGCTGAACACCGTGCGCGATGCCGACCGCATTCTCGTCATTGCCGAGGGGCGCGTGATCGGCAGCGGGAAGCACGATGAGCTGCTGTCGACCTGCACGACGTATGCGACCCTGGTGGAGCACCAGATGGGCGGCCTCCCCGCGGACATCGGCGCGCCGGAGCGCGCGGCGTAGCGCGCGGTCGGCAGGGTGCGAGCGCGCGCCGCCTACGTCATCGCGACGCCTGCCTACGTCATTCCGGCGCCGGCAGTGCGTCGTCGAACGTATGGGGAGCAGCGCCGCGCCGCGCAATCTTCGACCTGTCACCTCGTCGAGGAGCCCCATGCGCAGCCTGCACGCATTCCCCAGCCCGCACACCACCTTCGCAGCTGAACCGACCCGGACAGCGCGTGAGGTCATCGTCAACGACGTCCACTCACGGCTGAACGCCACAAGAGTGGCAACGGTCGAAGCACCGACCAGCGTTCGAGGGCTCCAGCGCGCGATGCGCCGTGCCGCCCTGGACGGACGCGCCGTCGCGATCGCGGGCGGACGACATGCCATGGGTGCACAGCAGTTCGCGTCCGACGCGGTGCTGCTGGACATGCGAGGGCTCAGCGAGATTCTCGCGTTCGATCCCGTGCGCGGCCGCGTGGAGATCCAGGCGGGCATGCAATGGCCCGCACTCATCGCGCAGTTGCGCCGTCTGCAGGGGTCCACTGCCACCCCGTGGGTCATCGCCCAGAAGCAGACGGGCGCCGATCGCCTGAGCATCGGTGGTGCGGTCGCGGCGAACATCCACGGCCGCGGACTGGCGATGCGACCCTTCATCGGTGACATCGAGTCGCTCACCCTGCTCGGACCCGACGGCGAACTCCGGGTGGTGAGTCGCACGAGGCACGCGGAACTCTTCCGGCTCGTCGTGGGCGGCTACGGCCTGTTCGGCGTCGTCACATCCGTCACACTGAGGCTGGTGCCGCGATGCACCCTGCGCCGGGTCGTCGAGATTCTCACGGCGGATGCACTGATGGACGCGTTCGAGCAACGTATCGCCGCGGGATTTCTCTACGGCGATTTCCAGTTCGCAATCGATTCCGCGTCGGACGACTTCCTGCACCGCGGTGTGTTCTCCACCTACGAGCCGGTGGATCCGGCGTTGCCGATTCCACCGATCCAGCGTGCGCTCCGGAGCGACGACTGGCAGCGACTCCTCTATCTGGCGCACACGCGCAAGACCGAGGCGTTCGAGGCGTATTCCCGCCATTACCTGGCGACGTCGGGCCAACTCTACCATTCGGATCTCCACCAGCTCGCCGACTACCTCGACGACTATCATCCCGCACTCGACATGGCCATGCAGTCGGCGCACGCCGGTAGCGAGATGATCACGGAGATCTACGTTCCCCGGCATCGGCTCGTGGATTTCCTGGCGGAGGCACGGGAGGACTTTCGCCGAGAGGAGGTGGACCTCGTCTACGGCACCATCCGGCTCGTTGAGCGTGACGATGAAAGCGTGCTGGCGTGGGCGCGCGAGTCATGGGCGTGCGTGATCTTCAACCTGCACGTCGAGCACACGGCCGACGGCATCGCGCGCTCGGGAGAGCATTTCCGCCGGCTCATCGACATGGCCGTGCGGCGCGGCGGGAGCTACTACCTCACGTACCACCGCCATGCGACGCGCGAGCAGGTGCTTGCCTGTCATCCGCGCTTGCCGGAACTGCTGCGCGCGAAGCTCCACCACGATCCGTCTGAGCGGCTCCAGAGCGATTGGTACCGCCACTACCGCGACATGCTGCTGGGCGCGAGATCAGCCTAGCGACGGCGGCGGCGCAGGCTGGTATACTCCGTCCAGTCTCCGCCCTCGCCGCTCGATCACCGCCTTCTCTCGTCGCATGCACGTGCGTTCCGCACTCCGTAGTCGTGCTCTCGTCGCTTCGCTGGCGATCCTTGTCAGCGTCACCCCCGTCCGCGGGCAGACCGCGGCGTCAACGGGCGCCGCGACCGCGCGCGACATGGCTCGCGCGCTCCGCGTGCTGCGATCGTCGCCAGTGATGGACGGGCACAACGATCTGCCATGGCGAATCCGCGAGGACACGGTGCGCCCGCGCGACGTGGAGGCCTACGATCTCCGGATGCGTACGCCGGGCATGACGGACCTCGCTCGGTTGAAGCGCGGCCATGTGGGCGCGCAGTTCTGGTCCGTGTACATCCCCGGCGAGCCGGGCGACGCGATCTATGCGTCCAATGGCAGGGTGACGAGCTCACCCGGATACGCTCGCGTGCAGCTCGAGCAGATCGACATCGCACGCCGTGTCATCGCGCGATACCCGGCGCTCCGCTGGACGCCGACGTCGCGCGAGGTACGCGCGGCGATGAGGAGCGGCGGCGTCGCGTCGCTCCTCGGGCTGGAGGGCGGACATGCGATCGAGAACTCGTTGGAAACGCTGCGCATGTACCACGAACTGGGAGCCCGGTACATGACGCTCACCCACAACGTCACGCTGGACTGGGCCGACGCGGCGCAGGACAGCGCGCGGCATGGCGGACTCACCGCGTTCGGCCGAGAGGTAGTGCGCGAGATGAATCGGCTCGGAATGCTCGTGGATCTGTCGCATGTGTCGCCCGGCACCATGAGTGACGCCCTCGACGTGACGTCCGCGCCCGTCATCTTCTCGCACTCGGGTGCGCGCGCGCTGGTGAATCATCCGCGCAACGTGCCCGACTCGATCCTCGCACGCCTTCCGCGGAACGGCGGCGTGGTGATGGTGCCGTTCGTCACGGTGTTCGTGTCGGCTGCCGTCAAGGCGCACGATGATTCGTTGCAGTCGTTCATCACTTCGTCGCTCCGGCGCCGCGGCAGCGACAGTGCTGCCATACGTGCGGACATCGCGGCGTGGCGCGCCGCGCATCCGCGGCCCAGTGCGACGATCGCCGACGTGGCCGATCAGATCGAGCACGTCCGACGGATTGCGGGTATCGATCACGTGGGACTCGGCGGCGACTTCGACGGCATCAGCGAGAACGTCGTCGGACTCGAGGACGTCTCCACCTACCCCAACCTGTTCGCCGAACTGGTGCATCGCGGCTGGAGCGATGCCGACCTCGCGAAGCTGGCCAACCGCAACGCACTACGCGTGCTGGCGCGGGCGGAAGAGGCATCGGCCCGTCTGCGGGCGGTGCGGGGTCCGTCGCAGGCGACGATCGGGCAATCCGCTCCGCCGCCGCCACGGTGAGATCGTGGGCGACGCTCACTCCCGCGTGACGCCCGCCAGCGCGAGACTCGCCTCCTTCGAGATCTCGTCCAGGAGCTCCTGGACGACCAGGTGCGTTCTGGACGCGCGTTGTCCACGCCCTGCTCCGGCCTCGAAGGCCGTCGCGAGCTGCTGCCACACGCCGCGCAGCAGACTGAGGAGGCGCGAGCGCTGACGCGCGACAAGCTCGCAACGCCAGCGCATGCGTTGCAGCAGGTCATGCTGGTCGCGGAGCATGATGAGCAATCGCCGGCGGTCCGCGGTGGCCCCGACATCTGCCTCGAATGAACCGATACGAGCCGAGAGCCGATCGAGCTCGCCTGTGCTGGCGTCGCACGACAGGCGTGTGATCTCCTCGTCGCACCGCACGATGGCCTCGTGCAGATCACGCGATGCGCGCAGGACGTCGGCTGCAACCGCCGCCTCGGCCTGATCGAGATGCTGCGCGAGCTCGACGATGGCCTGCAGGTACTCCGACGACGATTCCCCATCGGGCATGTGGAGTCGAGCACGACCCGATGACAGCATGTGCGCCATCTCGGGCGTCTCCCATCCGCGGTCGGGCGACGTCGCGCCCAGCAGGAGCCGCAGCGCATGGCGAGTGGGAAGGCGCCGAGCACGCGACCAGACGAGGGCGGCGACGACGCCCGCCAGCGCGAGCACGGCCACCCCCCATTGTGCGCGCTCAAACGACTGGCGCACCGTCGATACCGGCGCGCCTGTCGTCGCCTCTGCCCATTGGCGCATGAGGATGAGCGCGGGGATGGCGACGATCGCTCCACTCACCAGCACGCGCACGGCGCGCGCGGGCCACGGGAGGCGAGCCCACAGATCGCTCGGCCGTCGCAGCGCGCGCGGCCACCACATGCCCCACCACTCCGGTGGCCAGAAGGAGATGCGCATCAACTCGCGGCGAGACAGACCTTCACTCGATGTGCTCCAGAGCTGGAGGACGAGCCCGGCGGGCACGAGCAGCGCGATGAGCAGAAGGAAGGCGCGATCCATGATGGAGCGAAATGGCTGCGCAGCGAGAGATGCCCAGATCGCCGCCCAGATCAGCGCGTACGGACCGAACATCGGCAGCTCGCGCAGCGCATCCGGCAACGACGCGGTCTCACCGTTGGCCCGAGCGAGCGCCTCCTTGAGCAATCGGGCCGACGGCCAGCGATTCGCCGGGTCGCGCGCCAGACAACGCATCACGATCTCCGCGAGGTACGTGGGAGCGGAGGGCGCGATGCTGTCCAGCGCTGGTGCATCGTGCGTGAGACGGTGATAGATCACCTGCTCTGCGCTCATGCCGGCGAACGGCTCGCGTCCTGCCAGCATCGCGTAACCCACCGCCCCGAGCGAGTACAGGTCGCTGCGCTCGTCCACATCGTCGGAGCCGAGCGCCTGCTCGGGTGCCATGAAATGGGGTGTGCCGACGACGAGCCCCGTGACGGTGAGACTGTCTCCCCCTCCCTTGACCTTCGAGATGCCGAAGTCGGCAAGCACCGCGCGACCGGATTCGGTGTCCAGCAGGATGTTCGCCGGCTTGATGTCCCGGTGGACGACGCCGTGCCGGTGTGCGCACTCCAGTGCAGCCGCGAGCTCAGCGAGGATGCGATGCACCTCGGCGCTCGGCAGGCGCCCCTCGACGCGCAATCGTTCGGCGAGCGAGACACCGCGCACGTAGCCCATCACGAAGTACCACGTGCCGCGCACCTCGCCGAACGTGTGCAGTGGCAGGATGCTCGGATGCGAGAGTTGCGCGACGATGCGGGCCTCGCGGCGGAATCGCTCGCGTCCATCCTCCTCGTTCGCGAGATCGGGGCGCAGCACCTTCACGGCGACGAATCGTTCCAGGGCCCGTTCCCGCGCGAGATAAACGGCGCCCATTCCGCCCCGTCCGAGCGGACGCACGATGTCGTACTGCTGTCCGAGCGCGGAGGTGAGCAGCGCCTGCAGCGATGCATCGCCGGCATCACCGACGCCCGTCGCGATCGCGGCGCGCAGCGCAGGAAAGCTGCCCGACTCGTCTGCCGACGACACCAGCGAGGCGACTTCGTCCCGCAACGCCGGGTCGCTCTGGCCGAGGTGATGAAGGTAGGCGGCACGGTTGACGGGTTCGCGCGCCATCACCTCGGCGAACACCGACTTGACGCGCTCCCAGGGCGGCCCGGTCATGACATGTCGAGCTCGCGGCGCAGCCACGCGCGGACGAGCACCCACTCGCGCTTCACGGTGGCGGGCGAGATGTCCAGTGCATCGGCTGTCTCCTCGATCGTCATGCCGCCGAAGTATCGGAGCTCCACCAGACGCGCCTGGTGCGGATCGAGCAGCGCGAGCCGATCCAGGGCATCGTGCAGAGCCAGGATCTCGGCGTCGCTCCCTCCAGTAGAGACGTCAGCCGCTTCGTCCAGGGTGAGTCGCTGCATGCCACCGCCACGTTTCACCGCCAGTTTGGCGCGCGCATGATCGACCAGTACCCGGCGCATCACTTCCGCAGCAAGGCCGAAGAACTGTGACCGATTGCGCCATTGAACCCGTCGCTGGTCCACGAGCCGCAGGTAAGCCTCGTGCACCAGTCCCGTGACCTGCAGGGAATGGCCGTCCGATTCACGTCGAAGGGCGCGAGCGGCCTGCCGGTGCAACTCTTCGTAGACGGCGGGAATGAGGCGATCCGCCGCCGATTGCTCACCGCTGCTCCAGGATATGAGGAGGGCGGTTACGTCCGGGGGTGTAGAAGCCTGCGGTCCGGGGAGGTCGCCAGGCATTGGCATTCGGGGAAAGCGGCTGCGGGCGCGAGCGCGCGCCATTCGTCCGCGCGAGGCGACGATAGGGCCATCCGCCGAGTCCGTCAAGCAAGGCGCGACGCTGGGGTGCCGCCGGTGAGCCGATTCCGGTGCTTGATGCGCGTGTCCTGGTGAAGCAGCGTTCTCAACCCCGCTCAACCAGGAGGACCCGATGCGTCGTTTCATCGCGCTGGCCTTGCTCATGTCTCCCGTGCTGGCTGCTGCCCAGGTTCCCGCTTCGCCATTCACAAAGTGGATCGTTGGCGACTCCGTTCGTGTGTCTCTGCGCGACGGCCGCAAACTCGAAGGCAGTCTGCAACGAGCGATGCGAGACAGCGTTGTGCTTCGCCGCGAGGCCGGCCGCCTGACCACCGACACGGTGATGGCACTGTCGCACGTCTCCCTCGTGGAATCCGGCGTGCGCCGACACACGGCGGGATCAGCGTTCAAGGGAATGGGACTGGGCCTCCTGGCGGGTAGTTTGCTAGGTGCGCTGGCCGCAGGCGCCAGCAGTCAGGGCTGCACAGGCGAAATGTGCACATTGTCCATTCTACTCATCCCGGCGGGTGCCGCGGTGGGCGGCGCGGGCGGCCTCCTCGTTGGTGCGATTCGCACGACCAGCACATGGGAGATCGTCTGGAAATCGGAGGACATTAGTCCGTGAGTACGGCGGGCGCGAGCGATCGCAGCGTCAGGCTGGACAATCCAACCACTGCGATGCACTCTCCCGCCCGGTCGTGCGGATCCGCCACCTATACATTCCCGCCCTCACATGCATCTCACGTCAGGTCGTGCGTCACGTCGTTCCTCCATGCTGCTGGCCTCGGGCCTGTTGCTGATCGGACTCGACGCGCCCGCGCAGCAACCCGTCCGGCCTCTCCGCTTCGCCGTCACCTTTCCGGCGGCGAGGAGCGCTGCGCCGATCGACGGCCGCCTGCTCGTCATCATCTCCGCGGATACTACCGGCGAGCCGCGCAAGCAGGTCAGCGACAACGTGAACACGGCGCAGATCTACGGCATTAACGTGGATGGATGGCGGCCGGGCGAGACGCGCATCGTCGACGCGAGTGCCTTCGGTGCACCGTTGCCGTCCCTCTCGCAGCTGCCGCGCGGACGATACCGCGTGCAGGCGCTCGTGAATCGCTACGAGACCTTTCGCCGAAGCGATGGGCACACGGTGAAGCTGCCGCCGGATCGCGGCGAGGGGCAGCAGTGGAGCGCCAAGCCGGGCAACCTCCATTCGACCGTGCGTACAGTCGTGCACGACGGAGCGAGCGACGGCGCGCCGATCGCGCTGGTGCTCGACCAGGAGATTCCCGCCGTCGCGGATTTTGCGACGAAGCAGTCCAAGTACGTGAAGTACATCAAGGTGCGAAGCGAGCGTCTCTCGAAGTTCTGGGGGCGCGACGTCCACCTCGCGGCATGGGTGCTGCTGCCCGAAGGATTCGAGTCGCATCCCGATGCGCGCTATCCGCTCGTCGTCAATCACGGGCACTTCCCGGCGGAATTGGAATTCAGGGCGACGCCGCCGGACTCTGCGCTCGTGCCCGATTACAGCGCGCGGTTCGATCTGCGCGGCTACAACCGAATCCAGCAGCAGCTCTCGCATCAGTTCTACAATGACTGGACGGGCCCGGGTTTCCCGCGCGCGTTGCTCGTCGAGATCCAGCACCCCACGCCCTACTACGACGATTCGTACGCGGTCAACTCGGCAAACAATGGCCCGTATGGCGACGCGATCCAGTACGAGCTGATCCCCGAGATCGAGCGGCGCTTCCGCGGCATCGGACAGGGATGGGCGCGTTTCACGTTCGGCGGATCAACCGGCGGTTGGGAGGCGATGGCCGTGCAGATGTTCTACCCTGACGCGTACAACGGCGCGTGGGTGGCCTGCCCCGATCCCATCGACTTCCGCGCGTACACCGTCGTCGATATCTACAAGGACACGAACGCCTACTATGCCGCAGGCCCGTTCAAGCGCGTCGCGCGGCCCGGACAGCGCAACTACCTCGGCCACATCAGCACCACGCTCGAGCAGAGCAACCACCGTGAGCTCGCGCTGGGCACCAACAGCCGTTCGGGCGATCAGTGGGACGTCTGGGAATCCGTCTACTCCCCTGTCGGCGCCAATGGCTACCCGAAGCCGATCTGGGACAAGCGCACCGGCACGATCGACCGGAGCGTGGCCGAGTACTGGCGCGAGAATTACGACCTGTCGCACATCCTCAAGCGTGACTGGGCGACGCTTGGCCCCAAGCTGCGCGGCAAGCTCCGCATCTATGTCGGCGACATGGACAACTATTACCTGAACAACGCCGTCTACCTCGTCGAACAATTTCTCAGGTCGGCGACACCCGCGGCCGATGCGGTGATCGACTATGGCGACCGTGCCGAGCATTGCTGGAACGGCGATCACACGCGCTCGAACGCGTACTCGAGACTTCGCTACCCGCAGATGGTGCTGCCGTGGGCGGTGGAGCG
>JBDSSY010000003.1:0-3337 GCA_039928585.1 Gemmatimonadaceae bacterium
GTGCCCGGCGGCATGTCGACGATGAGATAGTCGAGCTGGCCCCACGCCACGTCCTGCAGGAACTGGTTGATGATCTTCATCACGATCGGCCCGCGCCAGATGGCCGGCTGGTCCGGCTCGATCATCATGCCGAGCGAGATCAGCTTCACGCCGTGCGCCTCCAGCGGCATGATCTTCTCCTTCACCACCGGCGGCGCGCCGGACACGCCCATCATGCGCGGGATGTTCGGTCCATAGATGTCGGCATCCATCAAGCCGACGCGCGCTCCGCCCTTCGCCAGCGCGACGGCGAGGTTCACGGCCACGGTGGACTTGCCCACGCCACCCTTGCCCGACGAAATGGCGATGACCTTGCCGAGATTGGTAAAGCGCTTGGGTGTCGGCGCGGCCGGCCTCGCGGGGGCAGCGGGCGCCTGATCCATCACGGGCAGGCTTCGGCCACGCGCAGCGGGTGAGGGCGACGACGCGCCGCGGACGTCGAGCTGGATGTCGGTGACACCCGAAACGTTCTCGATCGCGCGGCGTACTTCGCGGGCGAGGGTCGGATCGTCGCTCGCGTCGAGCTGGAGCGTCGCGCGGACCTTGCCGTCGACGGTGGTGGCGATGTCCCGCAACTGCTGGCTTTCGTACACGCCAGCGCCCGTGCGCGCATTCCGGATCTGGCCGAGCGCTTTCGCGAGTCGTTCCTGCAGGGTCGTGGTCATGAGATGAAGATAGTGCGGTGCTGTAGAGGGGTTGGGCGAGCAGCGGACGGCGAACCCAACGCGTCGTACGGCGAACGCATTCGAGGCAGAGCCGGAGTCCACCCATCGGCCGCCGAGCGCGAGGCACTCCTCGCAGCCGTTCGGCGTGCGGGGCGTCTCGGTGCGACCGTTCTCGAGATCAGGAGACTGGCCCCTCCCATGTGACCGGCCTCGGCGCCGGCTCGAACCTGATCTCGTCCACGTAGCAGAACGCCCAGTTCTCACCGCGCTCGAAGCTGCGGATCAGTGGATGCCGGGTCTCGTGAAAGTGCTTCGTCGCATGCTTGCCGGGTGAGCTGTCACAGCAACCCACGTGGCCGCACTTGAGGCAAAGTCGCAGCTGCACCCAGCGACTTCCCGCCTTCAGACACTCCTCGCAGCCATCCGGAGTGCGTGGCGCATCGGTGCGGACCTGCTTCAGGTGTGTGCAGGACGGGCTCATGTGGCCGCTCCATTATGTGCGTGAAGGAAACCGATGGCCATCGCTCGAAGTATGGGCGCGGCTGTGCGCCAAGTCCACACTTCCCGTAGCAACGAGGAGCCGAGCCCTCACTGCATGCTGCGACGAACTCCGAGCGGCGCAGTGACCGTTTACCTGGTGGTAGCGCGCAGCAGCCTGCGCGCGGCGTCCACGACCTGGTCGCGTACCTCGGACAGCGTTCCCGCCATCAGAGCGCCCGCGGCCTTCGCGTGGCCGCCGCCTGCGAACTGCCGGGCGAAGGCGTTGACGTCGGTTGCGCCGGTACTGCGGAACGAGACCTTCACCTTGCCGTGGCCGAGGTCGCGGAAGAAGAGCGCCATTCGCGTGCCCGCGATAGACCGCGCGTGCTCCACGATGCCATCGAGATCTTCCGCACGCACCGTGTGCTTCTCCAGCGCGTCGGGCGCCATGGAGAGCCAGGAGAGCCCCACCTCATCATCCACCTGCAGCGTGGCCAGCACATCGGCCATCAGGCGCACGCGGCCAGCGGGCGCGGAGGCGTAGATGCGCGTGTACATGTCTTCGGGATCCACGCCGCAGGCGAGCAGTTGCGCCGCGACGGCCAGGCAGCGCGGGCTCGTGTTGCTGAAGCGGAAGCCACCCGTATCGGTGAGCATGCCCGTGTAGAGCGACCGCGCAATGTCCGGGGTGATCGTCCATCCCATCACGACGGCGACGTCGTACACCAGCTCCGCGGTGGCGCACGCTGACGTATCCGACACCACGAACGAACCGGCCGGTTCATCCGAATCGATGTGGTGATCGATCACGAGCTTCGGCACCGTGAGCGCCCGCACCGACTCCGTGAGCACGCCGAGACGCTTCACGTCACTGATGTCGAGGACGATGAGGAGGTCGATGTCGCGCAGCGCCTTCGACCCGCGCGACGTCTGGTCGTCCACGTCGTCGCCGAGGAGGTAGTCGAACATCTCCGGCCATGGGGTTGGGTTGACGATGCGGGCGATCAATCCGTGCGTGGCGAGCAGGCGGGCGAGTGCCGTCTCCGATCCGCACCCATCGCCGTCGGCGTTGAGGTGCGTGCTGATCGCGACGCGGCGGCCGCTGGCGAGGTGCGGCGCGATCGCCGTGATGGCGGCTCGGCGCGCTGGCGGGACGGTGAGGAGATCGAGGGACACGAGCGTGGGGCTGGGGGATACGAGAAGCGGCGTCCCGAAGGACGCCGCTCTCGAATCTAGTGCTGGTCGGGGTCAGTCGCCCATGTGATGCTGGGTTTCGCCGCGGCCGATGTGCGAGTGATTCTTGCTGTAGACGAAGTAGATGACGAGGCCGAGGGCCAGCCAGATGAGGAGGCGGATCCACGTGTCCTTCGGCAGGCCGGCCATGAGTCCGAAGCAGCTCAGGATGCCGAGAATTGGCACCAGAGGAACGAGCGGCGTCTTGAACGCACGGGGAATCTCGGGCGACCGCACGCGCAGGATCCAGACGCCGGCGCAGACGATCACGAAGGCCAGCAGCGTGCCGATGCTGACCAGCTGTCCCAGCAGGCCGATCGGCAGCAGGCCGGCGACAATGGCAGCGACGGTGCCCGTGATGATCGTGGTGATGTACGGCGTCTTGTATTTGGGATGCACCTTGCCGAACACCGGCGGAAGCAGACCGTCGCGCGCCATGGAGTAGAACACGCGCGGCTGGCCCATCAGCATCACCAGCACCACCGACGCCAGTCCGGCGAGCGAGCCCACCTCCACCGCGTACCGCAGCCATGCGAGCGACGGGCCCGCGGCGGCGACGGCGACGAGGATTGGTGCGGGATCGTTGAGCTTGGAGTAGTTGACCATCCCCGTCATGACGAGCGCCATGAGGATGTAGAGGATGGTGCAGATGAACAGTGAGCCCAGGATGCCGATGGGCATGTCCTTCTGCGGATTCTTCGCTTCCTGCGCCGCCGTGCTCACGGCGTCGAAGCCGATGTAGGCGAAGAAGATGACGCCGGCGCCGCGCAGCACGCCGCTCCATCCAAACTCACCGAAGCGCCCGGTGTTCTCGGGGATGAACGGATGCCAGTTGGCCGTGTTCACATACATGAAGCCGAAGCCGATCACCAGGAAGATGATCGCCATCTTCACGAACACGATGATGTTGTTGAACCGCG
>JBDSSY010000004.1:0-3971 GCA_039928585.1 Gemmatimonadaceae bacterium
GCGCGCCACTCGAGCGCGAATTCGAGATGGCCAAGCCCGGCAACACGGCGCGGTGGGTTCGCACGCAATCGGCACGCGTCGGCGACGGCGTCGCCGTGATGATCCGCGACATCACCGGGCAACGCACTGCCGAAGCGAGCCGCGAGAGTGATCGCGCCTTTCAGCGGGCGGTCCTAGAGAATCTGTCCGACGGCATCGTTGCCTGCGATGCGGACGGGAAGCTCACACTGTTCAATCGCGCACTGCGAGAGATGCATGGACTTCCGGTCGAGGACGTTCCACCGGAGGATTGGAGCGAACACTACGCGCTGTTTCATGGCGATGGTGTCACGTCGATGGCCATGGCTGAAATACCGTTGGTCCGGGCGCTGCGGGGCGAGCGGGTCGTGGACGCCGAGATGGTGGTGGCGCCACACGGTCGTGCGCCACGCACCTGTCTCGCGACGGGCCAGCAGTTCTACGATGCGGATGGCCGGCTCCTCGGAGCCGTTGTCGCGATGCGCGACGTCACCGCGCAGACGATCAGCGAGCGAGCGCTCCACGACTCGGAAGAGCGCTTCCGCACCGTGGTGGAAAGCCTGGCCGAGGGGCTCGTCATCACCGATCTGGACGGGATCGCCACGTACGTCAACCGGCGCATGGGCGACATCACGGGCTACTCGCCGGACGATCTGGTGGGTCAGGATCTCGCGGAACTCCTCATGACGCCGGAGGCGCGCGCCGTGCTCGCTTCACACCTCGATGATCGGCGCGAAGGGATGGAGAGCCGATATACAGTGGAGCACATTCGCCAGGACGGTGGTACGGTGTGGGTGGAGATCGCCGGCGTCCCGTATCATGACAGCAGCGGCGCCGTCATCGGCACCGTCGGATCGGTGTCCGACGTCAGCGAACGGCGGCGTTGGGCGAGCACCCTGCTCGAGGCGAAGGAGGAGGCGGAGCGCGCCAATCGCTCCAAGACAGAGTTCCTCTCGCGTGCGTCGCACGAGCTTCGGACGCCACTGAACAGCGTCATCGGCTTCTCCACCATCCTGCTCAAGAACCGCCATGGCGCGCTCGGCGACAGCGATCTCTCGTTCGTGCAGCGCATCCGCGCCAATGGAACGCACCTGTTGTCGCTGGTGAACGACCTGCTCGACATCGCCAAGGTCGAGTCCGGGCACATGACGAAGGAGCTGTCGCCCGTGCTTCCGTATGACCTCGTCCACGACGTCGTTTCCACACTCGAGGGCCGGGTGCTGGAGAAGGGCATCACGCTGGCGGCGGACGTGTCACTGGACCTCGAGCCACTCGTGACTGACGCGGCGAAGCTGAAGCAGGTGCTGATCAACCTTGTCGGGAACGCGATCAAGTTCACCGAGCAGGGAGGCGTGACCGTCCGCGTGATCGGCGACGACGCCGGCCGGACGACGCGGATCGTCGTCGAGGACACCGGCTTCGGTATTCCGGTCGCCGACCTGCCGCACATCTTCGACGCGTTCACACAGGCTGAGTCGGCCCACAAGACCACCGAGGGCGGAACCGGCCTCGGACTCGCCATCTGCAAATCGTTCTGCGATTTGCTGGGCTATACGATCCGCGTGGAGAGCACGCTCGGCACCGGGAGTCGGTTCAGCATCGAGCTTTGACGGGGCGGCGGGCGGCGCATACGCCTTCGGCGTATGGCGTACGGCGAGAGGCGTACGGCGCGTCGGGCGGCGGGGCGCGTACGGCGTGCGGCGGGTATTCGGAGGATGCGGTTGGGTGACTGCCCGCACCGATCAACCGTTCATCCTCTGCGCTGCGCCCTTGATCAAACCGCCCCTTCCAAATCCCGCGCCGTACGCCGCACGCCTCTCGCCCCACGACGCGCCGCACGCCTTTCGCCGTACGTCAGTGCGTAAGTACGTCAGTGCGTAAGTACGTCAGTTCGGCCTCCGGCGCCCCCCGTCTACGGCTTCATCGGCAACTGAATCATCGGCGTGGCGCCGCCCGACACCTGCGGCAGCTTTCCGTCCCACTTCTTCGTCAGCTCGTACTGCACCAGCGTCGGCGTGATGCTGCGCGCGAGCAGTTCATTCGCCCGCGCCTGTGCTTCCGCTTCGGCGGTGATCGCCTTGGCGCGTCCTGCCGCCTTGATCGAATCGCCCTGGGCCTGGAAGGTGTTCTTCTGCAGCTCGTTCTGCGCCGTGAGCGCCTGCTGCTGCATCACGTTCTTCGTGTTGATCGCGTCCATCACCGTGCTCGGCGCACGCAATTCGTTGATCGTGAACTGCTTCACCTGGAAGCCGTACGGCGCCAAACGCTTCGAGACGAGAGCGAAGGTACGATTGGTAGCTTCGGCTTTCTTGGGACCGATCACGTCGGCCACCGGCTCCTGGCCGATCACTTCCTGCAGCGCCTGGCGGATGGTCTGCTTCACGTACCCGTGCATGATCAGGTCCATGTCGGTGCGAAAGGTGGAGTACAGCTTGGGCGTCTGCGCCGGATCGAGCTCGAACGACATCGAGACGTCGAGCGAGAGTGGCTGGCCTTCCACGCTGTTGACGTTGATCTCGTCGTTCTGCGACGTTCCCTCGCCGGAGTTGCGCGTCAGCACCAACGTCCTCAGGAACACCGGATACTCCTCGATGCCCGTGGCGAATGGGATGCGTGGATGCACGCCCGGTCCGAGCGGCGTGGGATCCACACCGCCACCCGCGCGGTGGATCACGATGCCCACGTAACCGGGGTTGATGTAGGTGAAGATGTTCGGCAGCAGCACGAGCACAGCGAGCAGCGCCATGGCGCCGATGACGATGCGCTTCAGCTTCTGCGAGCTTTCCGTACCCGGGTCGAAGTGCACGGAACCAAACCGGTTCGAGATGTCAGCCATTGAATGTCTCCTTGTAGCAGTCCGGGCACACCCGCGCACCATCCGCCAGGCGCACCAACGTGTCTTCCGTCATCAATCCGTGAATGGGACAGTCCAGCGCGGCATCGCGTTCCAGGCGATGCCGGTTGCGGATCTGCCGGATGCGTGTACCCGCCGGCGTGAACATCATCAGCGTCCAATAAAGAAGGGCGCCGCCCGCCGCGAACAACGCGACAAAGAGCACCCCTTCCACGATTATCACACGCATCGGTCGGCTTCATCCTGGCGCGAGTACGCGCCGTGAGTTGTACATGTTGACGGTGTGCGCGTCCAATAGTTTCACTCCGTGAGCGCGCCATCGCGACATCCGGCGACATCGTCGCTCGTCGCCTTGCGAGGCCCCGGTCCGTTTCGTACTCGTAAGGTCAACCGCCACTCCACCTTAGCAGCGCAGAGCTCATGAGCGACGACTCCCTTCTCTCCGGCGGCTTCGATCGCCGCCGGTTCCTCGGCTACTTCTCCGCTGTCGGCCTGGGCGGCACCCTGCTTCCTGGAGTGTTGTGGGCCAAGGTGGCTGGCGGCGAGGAAATCACGCCCGCGACGATCGCCTGCGCCGAAGAGATCTCCGGCCTGAAGTTCACCGATGCGCAGCGGCAACAGATGGTTGACGGATTGAAGAGCCAGGAGACGCAGATCCAGCAGCTGCGCACGATTGCGCTGGATAATGCTGTCGCACCTGCGGTGCATTTCGATCCGGTGCCCCCCGGTGCGACACTCCGCCTTCCCGCGAAGCACGCGATGGTGCGCAGCCGGGTGCCGGCGCGTACGATGCCGCGTGAACTCGATGAGCTTGCCTTCCTGCCCGTGACGGAGTTGTCGGAGCTCGTGCGCCGGCGCAAGGTTACCGCCACCCAGCTCACGGAGATGTATCTCGCACGCATCGCGCGCTACGATCCCGCGCTCAAGGCAGTCATCACGGTCACCCGGGAGCGCGCACTCCGACAGGCGCGAGAGGCCGACGCGGAGATCGCGCGCGGCAGGTATCGCGGACCTCTGCACGGCATTCCGTGGGGCGCGAAGGACCTGCTCGCGGTCAAGGGCTACAAGACCACGTGGGGCGCGGGTCCCTATCGCGAGC
>JBDSSY010000005.1:0-3706 GCA_039928585.1 Gemmatimonadaceae bacterium
CCCACGCCGAACGCTCCGCCGCTCCAGCCGGTGTTCACGAGCCACACCTGTGCGTGATGCTGATCGATCAGATCGCCCAGCAACTCGGCATACCTGGTCGGATGCCACACGAGGAACACCCCGCCGAAGCAGGAGGAGAAGGTCGCCTGTGGCTCCGTGACGCCACGCTCCGTGCCGGCCACCTTGGCCGTGTAGCCGGACAGGAAGTAGTACATCGCCTGCTCGCGCGACAGTCTGGCGATGGGCGGCAGCACACCGAAGGCGTCCGCGGTGAGAAAGATGATGTTCTTCGGATGTCCTCCGCGGCCGTTCGCGACGTGATTCGGGATGTAGTGCAGCGGGTACGATGCGCGCGTGTTCTCGGTGATGCTCTGATCCTCGAACTTCACCGTGCGGCGGTCGGCGTCCAGCACGACGTTCTCGAGAATCGTCCCGAACATCTGGGTGGTGCGATAGATGTCCGGCTCGCCCTCAGCCGACAGGTTGATCACCTTCGCGTAGCATCCGCCTTCGTAGTTGAACACGCCGTTCGCTGACCATCCGTGTTCGTCGTCGCCGATCAGCGAGCGCTGCGGGTCGGCGCTCAGCGTCGTCTTGCCCGTGCCCGAGAGACCGAAGAAGAGTGCCGTGTCACCCGCCGGTCCGATGTTCGCCGAGCAGTGCATGGAGAGCAGGCCCTGCTTCGGCATGTAGTAGTTCATCACCGTGAACATCGCCTTCTTCAGCTCACCCGCGTACCGCGTACCGCCGATCAGGATCATGCGCTGCGCGAGATCGAGCACGATGAATGTGCCCGTGCGCGTGCCGTGCCGAGCCGGGTCCGCCTGGAACTCCGGGGCGTGCAAGACCGTGAACGTGGGCGCAAACGAGCCGAGTTCGCTCGAATCGGGCCGAATGAACATGTTGCGGACGAATGCCATGTGCCACGCGTTCGGCGACACATATCGCACGGCGAGCCGATACTGCGCGTCGGCGCCACAGTAGAGGTCCTGCACGAACAGTTCCTCGCGACCGTTCAGGTACGACTGCACGTCGCTCCGCAGCACCTCGAAGTGCGCCGGGCTGATCGGCTGATTCACCTTGCCCCAGTCGACGTCGCCCTCGCTTCCGGCCTCCCGCACGAGAAACTTGTCGTTCGGCGACCGGCCCGTGTGCGGTGCCGTGACGGCGACGAATGGTCCCATGTCCGCGAGCTGCCCTTCGTTGCGGCGAATCGCGTGCTGGATGAGCACGGGCGCCACGAGGTTCCAGTGCACCTCACCAGTGGGCGCGAGTCCCTGTCCATCGAGGCGTCCGCGCTGAATCGTGTCGCCCTGCGGCCTGGTCTGAGTAGCCATCGCTGTCTGCCCTCTGATGATGTACGGACGCGCCTTGGCGCGTCCGGATTAAAGTTTCGAGAAGATCGTCGGCGCCGGGCCCGCGGCGGTGAACGCGAGCTCGCCCGCATGTCCGCGCTCCTGCGCATCGACGACGGCGACGGCAGCCATGTTCACGATGTCCTGCACGTCCGCGCCGCGCTCCAGCACATGGACGGGCCGGCGCATGCCGACCAGGATGGGACCGATGGCGGTCGCGCCGCCGAGGTGGTGCAGCAGCTTGTACGCGATGTTGCCCGCGCTCAGGTTCGGAAAGATCAGGACATTTGCCTGCTCCTTCAGCGAGCTGAATGGATAGTCGCGCTTCAGCATCTCCGGATCGAGCGCGGCATCCGCCTGCATCTCGCCGTCCACGATCAGCGTGGGATCGCGCACCTTCAGCAGCTGCGTCGCCTTCGCCATCTTCTGCGCGTCCGGATGCTTGACCGAGCCGAAGTTGGAGAACGAGAGCATGGCGATCCGCGGCACGATCCCCATCGTCCGGCTGATACGGCTCGCGGCGTAGGCGATCTGCGCCAGCTCCTCCGCCGTCGGATTGATGTTGACCGTGGTATCGGCACAGAACACGACGTGACGCTCGGTGACGAGCATGTACATGCCGCTCACGAGCTTCGCGCTGGGGTGCGACCCGATGACCTGCAACGCCGGCCGGATCGTCTCGGGATAGTGCATCGTCACGCCCGACAGCAGCGCATCGGCGTCGCCCCGCGCCACCATGCAGGAGCCGAAGTAGTTGCCGTTGAACAGTTGGCGACGCGCCTCGTCGAGTGACAGGCCCTTTCGCTGCCGGAGCTGCCACATGAAGTGCGCGTAGTCCTCGCGCCGCTCCGACGTCGCCGGATCCTCGATCACGATGTCGGTGAGCGGAATGCGGTGGAACTCGGCGAGCCGCTCGATCTTGTCGCGATCGCCGAGCAGGATGGGGTGCGCGATGCCGTCGTCGACGAGGATTGACGCGGCGCGCATGATCTTCGGTTCTTCGCCTTCCGGAAACACGATGCGCTTGGGCGCGCGCTGCGCACGATTGATCAGCCCGCGCACGATCCCGCGTGCCCGGCCGAGCCGTGTCTCCAGCCGGTCGCGGTAGCCCTCCAGATCGATGAACTCGCGCGCCACGCCGCTGGCGACCGCCGCCCACGCCACCGCCGGCGCAACCCATAGCAGTACGCGCGGATCGAATGGAAAGGGAATGAGATAGTCCGGACCGAAGTGCACGTTTCGCAGTCCGTAGAGTGCCGCCACCGAATCGGGCACATCCTGCTTCGCCAGCGTCGCCAGCGCCCGCGTCGCCGCCATCTTCATCTCCTCGTTGATCTCCGTCGCGCGCACGTCGAGTGCCCCACGGAAGATGAACGGAAAGCCGAGGACGTTGTTGACCTGATTGGGATAATCGCTGCGCCCGGTCGCGACGATCGCATCGCTCCGGACGGCGCGCACCTCTTCGGGCGTGATCTCCGGCACCGGATTCGCGAGCGCGAAGATGATCGGACGCGGGGCCATCTGCGCCACCATCTCGCGCGTCACCGCGCCGGCCGCCGACAACCCGACGAAGACGTCGGCGCCGACCAGCGCATCGCCCACGTTACGCGCGCTCGTCTTGCGCACGAAGCGCGCCTTGTACGGGTCCAGTGGGCCCCCCTCGGTGCGTCCCTCGTAGATGACGCCAGCCCGGTCGCACATCGTGATGTGCTCGCGCTGCACGCCAAGGCGCACATAGTGCTCTGCCGTACTGATCGCCGCGGCCCCCGCGCCGGAGAAGACGACGCGCACCGTTCCGATATCCTTTCCCGATATCTCGAGCGCGTTGAGTAGCGCCGCGCCGGAAATGATCGCTGTCCCGTGCTGGTCGTCGTGAAACACGGGAATGCCCATCGTGCGGCGCAGCGTCTCCTCGATGTAGAAGCACTCCGGCGCCTTGATGTCCTCCAGGTTGATTCCGCCGACCGTCGGCTCGAGCAACTGGCAGAACTTGATGACATCATCCGGATTCTCCGAGCCCACCTCGAGATCGAAGACGTCGATGTCCGAGAACTGCTTGAAGAGATTGGCCTTGCCCTCCATGACCGGCTTGCCGGCGAGCGCACCGATGTTGCCGAGTCCGAGCACGGCCGTGCCGTTCGTCACCACAGCCACCAGGTTTCCCTTCGCCGTGTACTTGTACACGTCCTCCGGGTTGTCCTTGATTGCCAGGCAGGGTTCGGCGACGCCGGGCGAGTAGGCGAGCGCGAGATCCCGCTGGTTGTTGAGCGGCTTCGTCGGGACGACGGCGATCTTGCCGGGTCGTCCACGGGCGTGATACTCGAGGGCGTCTTCGCGTTTCGTCATGGCAG
>JBDSSY010000006.1:0-4556 GCA_039928585.1 Gemmatimonadaceae bacterium
GTCCCCGACTCGCTGCTGCGCGGGCGCCCCGAGGTGGTCTACTTCAGCTTCTCTCCGGATTCCGCCGATCTCACCTGGCTGACCCACGTCCGATGGACGCGGCTCGGCGAGCGCGTGCACTGACCTAGCCGTTCGACCACACCGGTCGCCTCTCGCCCCGCCACCTGCCGCCCCACACGCGGCGGGGCCGCCGTCCCCAGGAACCGCTCCGCATGGCCAGCACTCCGAACAGCAAGAAGTCGTCGTTCGAGGAGGGTTCGCTCGACCAGTATCTTCGCGACATCAGCATCTATCCCCTGATCACGCGGGAGGATGAGGTCGCGCTCGCGCAGAAGATCCACGTCGGCGATCAGGAAGCGCTCGACAAGCTCGTGCGCTCCAACCTGCGCTTCGTCGTCAGCGTCGCGAAGAAGTACCAGAATCAGGGCGTGTCATTGTCCGACCTGATCAACGAGGGCAACCTCGGCCTCATCCGCGCCGCGCACAAGTTCGACGAGACGAAGGGAATCAAGTTCATCTCGTACGCCGTGTGGTGGATCAGGCAGGCGATTCTCCAGGCGCTGGCGGAACAGAGCCGCATCGTGCGCGTGCCGCTGAACCGCGCCGGCACGCTGCACCGCATCGGCAAGCGCGCGAGCTTCCTCCTCCAGGAGCTCGGCCGCGAGGCGACGCACGCCGAGATTGCCGAGGGGATGGACATCACGGAAGAGGAAGTCGCGAAGACGATGTCGATCTCGCAGACGCATCTGTCGCTCGATGCGCCGATGACGCCGGGCGAGGACAACCGGCTGCTCGACTATCTGCCCGACAATCTCAACCCGACGCCGGACGAGCTCACGTTCGAGAAGGCGTTGACGGAGAGCATCGAGGAGGCGCTGGCGCACCTCAAGGAGCGCGAGTCGAAGATCCTGCGGCTGTATTTCGGGCTCGATGGGGAGGAGCCGATGACGCTGGAGCAGATCGGGTCGCTCCTCGGCATTACGCGGGAGCGAGTGCGTCAGATCAAGGAGAAGGCGTTGTCGCGGCTGAGGCACGTGTCGCGGGCGCGGGCGCTGGAGAGTTACCTGGGGTAGGTGGGTAGGTGGGTAGGTGGGTAGGTGGGTAGGTGGGTAGGTCAGGACGGTGAGTGTTGCGGCTGGTGGTCAGGCCGTCTTCGAAGCTGCGTGAGTAATCGCGCGAGCATCCGTCGCGTGAGTCGCACCTTGTCGCGAACCTCGGCGGCCTCGATGTCTGAGCAGTGCCCGAGCCGGATCGCCAGATCGGCCTGGAAGTCGAGCTCGTTCAGCGAGCCGAGCGAGTGGTGCAGGAACGCCATCAGCGCGCGATTCCCCTGACGACCGCATCCCTCAGCCATGTTCGATCCCACCGACACAGCCGCTCGGCGCATCTGCGAGACGAGGCCGTATCGTTCGGCGAGAGGAAATCGGGCGGTGAGCAGATAAACCGCGATCGCTGTCTCGCGCGCTGCTTCGAAGACCCGCAGATTCTCTGGATTCTGCATTGCGCAACTTGCCGCGAGTGCGACCGGCACGCGATATCATACGAGTGCATTCGGGTCGAGTTCTCCGCGACCTACCGACCTACCGACCTACCGACCTACCGACCTACCGACCCACCGACCCACCGACCCACCCATGCCCCAAACCGCCTCATTCGACGTCACCACCGGCGTCGACCTCCAGGAAGTCGACAACGCGATCAACCAGGCACAGAAGGAGATCGCCCAGCGCTACGACTTCAAGGGGTCGAAGGCGACGATCGAATTCACGCGCGCCGAATCGCTCATCGCGCTCGTCGCCGATAGCGACTTTCAGATGACGGCGCTCTTCGACGTCGTGCAGACGAAGCTGATCAAGCGCGGCGTGCCGGTGAAGAACCTCGACATCGGCGAGATTCGCCAAGCGGCGGGCGATACGGTGCGGCGCGACGTGAAGCTCAAGATGGAGCTCGACGGCGAGACGGCGAAGAAGGTGGCTGCGGCCATCAAGGACGCGAAGCTGAAGAAGGTTCAGGCGTCGATCCAGGGTGAACAGGTGCGCGTGAGCGGTCCGTCACGCGACGACCTCCAGGAAGTCATGGCACTGCTGAAGAGCAAGGACTTCGGCGTGCAGCTGCAGTTCGGGAATTATCGGTGAGATCGCGGGTCTACCGTTAGCGCAACTCAGCCCTCCTCCGCGCGAGCCATGCGCGGCAGGTGGTATGCTCGACCTCCCGCAACGCGCGAACGTTCGCTCCCACCACCTCGACCGCCCGAGCCTCGCCGCGGTTCCATCGGCGCCAGGCAATGGCGTTCGCGTCGTGGCGGGCGCGACGCTCGCTGAACGGGGACCACCGTGCCAAGAGGTCATGCGACGCGCGGCATCGCGCGATGTCCGAGGCGAGTCGCTCCGCAGAACCGGGCGGCGAACGGTCCGGTCGAAGCACGGCCGGAACCACGAGCGGGATAGCGTCGCCGCCAAGCCCGGCGATGTGCGCCACGTCGAACGGGACCGCGCCTGCACCGACTCCTGCCTCGCTCCGCGCGATGTTCAGGCGTGCCACGACGACGTCCGGAACCACCACGTTGAGCGCGGCGAGGGTGACGAGTCCACTCACCACTGCGCCGGCGACGAACGTGCGCCCCGCCCCGCGTAGCACGGTGAATCCCAGCCAGACGAGCACCAACGAGAGCCACGCGATGAACACGAGCGCATACAGCCGGTCGATCGTCAATCCGTAGTACCGTACATACAACTGCAGGCGCAACATGGCCGACACGATCATCAGGCCCACGAGCAGCAATATCGGAATCGCCAGAACGGTGTGCCGGCGTTCGAGATCGCGATCCGGGAGTAGCAACGCGCGTGATGCCATCAACGTCGGCACCACGAGCAACACGACCCACACCATCTGCAAGAATCCCTGCCGGGCGTATTCGGCCACAGTCAATCCGGTGCGCTCACGGAGGAACTGCTCGCCCCCGAAGAACCAGCCGAGCTGGGTGACGAGATACAACGCGAACAGCGCGATGAGGACGCCGAGCCCCACGGTGATGTCGAGGCTGCCCAGCGCAAAGGGCAGGCGGCCCGGTGCACGAGGACGCGCGATGTCGGCCACCAACGCCGCGCGCATCCATCCCGCAGCGGTCCACGAAAAGAACCCGATGACGATGAGGTGCGAAAGCAACGTGCCGATGTCGAGTGCGGGTATCGCGACCAGGCTGGCGAACACTGGATCCGCTCCGCGAAGCAGCGAGCCGAAGATGACGAGCAGCGGCAGGGCGATCACGACGGCGCGCACCACGGGTCGGGCGCGCGTGGTGGAGCGGACTGTCGGCTCTCCCAGCGATGCCTCGCCGAGCACCAGCGGCGCCAGGCCTGCGGCGATCGATCTCAGAGCACGCGCGGCGCTCCAGACCGTGTCACGCAGGCGTTCAGCGAACAGCGCCGAGCGTGGGCTCCCGAGGGCGATGGCCGCCATGCCGAGGGCGAACAGCGTTGCGAGAAAATCCAGGAAGTGCAGGTCGCCAGCGGCGCGCCACGCCATGCCCGTGCCGAAGGCGAGGGCAGTGGCGAGCCAGACGCCCGCCTCGTGGGGCACGGTGCGATCAGCTCGCCCCGCGAGGGCCACCACGCTACACGCGAGCAACGCGAGCCATATCGGATAGCCGATGCCCGCCGGTCCATCGCGAATGAGCAGATCCGCGGAGACGCCCACGGCGAGCGCGTGCGCGAGGATGGCCCGGGCCAGGGGGGCCAGGTCGGCCCGCGACCGGTCGGCTCGATTGGCGAAGGCTGGGCCCTCGGAGTGGTCAAGGGCAGTGGGTGGCACGACTGGCGTTGTCATATAGAGTACTTTACAATACAAAGTTAGTAATCGCAAGATCCAAATGGTTCGCGATAGCTCCGTCGCGCCCGGTGCAGGGAAGTCACGGCGAGGATTAGCTTTACGCATGCCCTTCCGCCCGTGCTCCGCCCCTCCCCTCGCCCCGTGAAAGTCGGTTTCATCACACTCGGCTGCGACAAGAACACCGTCGACAGCGAGCGCTATCTCGCCGAGCTCGCCGATCGCGGTGCCGAGTTCACCGACGATCTCGCCGTGGCGGAGATCATCGTCATCAATACCTGCGGGTTCATCGACGCGGCGAAGAAGGAATCGCTGGACGCGATCATCCAGGCCGCCGAGATGAAAGTCACCGGCGCCTGTCAGGCAGTGGTCGCCGTCGGGTGCATGGTGCAGCGTCACAAGGGCGAGCTCGCCGAGGCGCTCCCCGAGGTCGATCTCTTCCTCGGCTCGTCCGAGATGGATCGCCTGCTGCCCGAGCTCCAGGCGCGCGGCTTCATCGACGATCAGCCTGTTCTGCATCCTGGCGTCCGGCTCTTCACCGGCGAGGTGCCGCACATCCGCTACCTGAAGATCAGCGAAGGGTGCGACCATGGATGCGCCTTCTGCGCGATCCCGCTCATGCGCGGAAAGCACCGCTCGTTCGCCCTGGACGAAGTGATTCGCGACGCACAGCTGCTCCAGGCGCAGGGTGCCCGCGAGGTGAATCTGGTTGCGCAGGATCTCGCGCACTA
>JBDSSY010000007.1:0-55276 GCA_039928585.1 Gemmatimonadaceae bacterium
AGGTACTGGTCGAGCTCTTCCTTCTTGAACCAGGCGGTGCCGTAGATGCGCTGGAGCATCTGCCGCTTCTCATCGCCGCGCCAATAGGCACCGGCCGTGTGGAGCAGCTTGAAATGCTTCAGCCGCCCGGTGTGCGGCACGTGCGGGCCCTTGCACAGGTCGATGAAGGGTCCGTCGGTGTACGTGGAGATGATCTCGTTGGGGTCGGTGAAATCATCGAGGCGTTCGAGCTTGAGCGGATCGTCGGCGAAGCGCTTCCGCGCCTCGGGCATCGCGACTTCCGCGCGGACGAAGTCGAACTTTTCCGCCGCGACCTTCCGCATTTCGGCCTCGAAGCGCTCCAGGTCGTCCGGCGTGAACGGCGTCGCTACCTCGAAGTCATAGTAGAACCCGTCGTCGATCGACGGCCCGAATCCGATCTTTGCGTCCGGCCGCAGCCGCCGCACCGCGGTGGCGAGAACATGCGCGGCCGAGTGGCGCAGCACGCTCAACCCCTCGGGATCGCGCTCGGTGAGTACCCGGAACGCGCCGCCACGCCGGAGGGGAGTCATGAGATCCTGCACCGTTCCGTCCACCGACACGGCGACGGCCGCCTGCAGCAGGCGCTCGCCGATGGAGCGGACGACCTCGGCGGGCAGAGTGCCTGGCGCGACGCTCCGCGTGGCGCCATCGGGGAGGACCAGGACGAGCTCGGACTCCGGGACGGCGGTCACGGGACGATCGATCATGCGGCGGGCGGGTCCGACTAGGTGAGGAGCGGCACGACCAGCCGCTCATACTTGAAGTAGAGCACGAGACCGATGACGAGCACGATTGCGAACAGGGCCCAGAGCACGGCCTGACGCAGCGGTACGGTGTCCGAATCGGGCGGCGACTCGGACGTTCTGAAGATTCGCGAGAGGCGCAACGTGCCGAATGGAGGGGGGAGCGTGCGGCCTTCTTCTTGCACCTTACACGCAACAATTCGCGCTGCTTTCGTTCACAAGTTATCCTTGCGGCACATCCTCCGCCACAGGCGTTCCGCTATGTCATATCTGCGGTTTCAGGACGAAGACGAATCCTCCGTCGCCGGCACCGTGTCGAGCGTGCTACTCGGCGCGGTGGCCGGATTCGCTGTCGGCATGCTCGTCGCGCAACGCGTCGGCGGCTTCAGCGGTCTCACGAATCTCGCGCGCCGGGTTCGCATTGGCGGCAGCGCGCCGGCCGATCTTGCGGGCGGTCCCGTCGTGGCCGACGACTTCTCGGATTACGAGGACGATTTCGAGGACGACGAGCTGATGGAACCCGGCGAGGGCTCCGAGCTCGAGGAGCGGGTGCTCGAGGCATTCCGCAACGATCCCGTGCTGAGCGAACGCGCGATCGACATTGGTGGCATCGGCGAGGAGACGATCGAGCTCGCCGGCTGGGTGGCCACGGAAGAGGAAGCCGAGCATGCCGTGGTGCTTGCGCGCGGCGTGCCCGGTGTGAGCACGGTGCTCAACCGCATCGCTGTCGGTGACGAAGAGGAGCGCATCCAGGATCACACGCGCCGCTTCGCCGCCGGTGATGACTCGCTCACAGAAGCGCATTGGGATGGCCACACCGTCGGCACGGGCCGTCGCCGGCAGGGCACATCGGCCGAGCCTGACCGGCACTCCGATCCGCGCGTCGATCTCAAGGAGCGTTGGACGAGCGCCGATGTCGAGGCGGCCGAGGCGGCCGAGGACACCACGGGGATCGCCGAACGGCGCTACCGAGAGAAGAAGGTCGTGAAAGGCGACCGCACTGGTGGCTCGCCCATCGCCCCCACGGGCGTGCCGAAGGGCGATCACGTGGCGAATCCGACCAGTTCGTCGGGCGACTGACGGCACGGGCGCGGCGCGCGCCTGCACACCCACGACACGACTTTGATGGCGCATGACCCGCGGGTTAACTTCTGCGGGTCATGTCAATTTCGGATACCGCCGATCCCGCTCCCGACCGCGCGACCGCATCGGACGACTTTCCTGCCCAGTACGACCCCGCCGCGACAGAAGCTCGCATCTCGGATCGGTGGGAGCAGGCGGGTGCGTTCGTCGCCGACGCCTCGCGCTCGTCGCGTGTGGGCGGCGATCGCGATCCGTACAGCGTCATGCTGCCCCCACCGAACGTCACGGCCATTCTGCACGTCGGTCATGGGCTGAACGCGACGGTGCAGGACGTGCTCGTGCGCTGGGCGCGCATGAAAGGCCGGGAGACGCTGTGGGTGCCCGGCACCGACCACGCCGGCATCGCGACACAGAACATCATCGAACGGCAGCTCGCCGATGAGGGCCGCTCCCGCCAGGATCTGGGCCGGGACGCGTTCCTCCAACGCACGGCCGCCTTCGTCGAGCGCACCGGTGGGACGATTCTCCAGCAGCTTCGCGCGATGGGCGCATCGGCGGACTGGTCGCGCACGGCCTACACCTTCAGTCCCCAGCTGAGCGGCGCGGTGCGCGAAGCGTTCGTACGGCTCCACGAGCGCGGTCTCATCTATCGCGGACATCGCGTCATCCACTGGTGCCCGCGCTGCCTCACGTCGCTGTCCGATGAAGAAGCCGAGCCGCGCGAAACCAACGGCACCCTCTACCACGTGTCGTACCCGGTGCAGGGCGACGCCTCGCGTTCGATGACCGTTGCGACGACTCGCCCCGAAACGATGCTCGGCGACGTCGCCGTCGCCGTCAACCCGGATGACGAGCGCTACCAGTCGTTGATCGGGACGAATGTCCTGCTGCCCATCCTCGATCTCGCGATCCCGGTGATCGCCGACGAGTACGCCGATCCGGCGTTCGGCACCGGTGTCGTGAAGATCACGCCGGCGCACGACGCGAACGACTTCGACGTGGGACGACGACACGAGTTGGCGATGCCTGTGGTAATCGACCAGACGGGTCGCATGGACGAAGGGCCGGACGCGGGAGGGCGTGTGCCCGAACGCCTGCGTGGAGCTGACCGATTCGACGCGCGCAAGCGGATCGTGGCAGAGCTGGAGTCAGCAGGCCGTCTCGTGAAGAAGGAGCCGCACTCGCACAACGTGCGTCATTGCTATCGCTGCGACACGGTGGTGGAGCCGCGGCTGAGCGATCAGTGGTTCGTGCGCATGCAGCCGCTGGCCGATCCGGCGCTCGACGCGGTGCGCACGGGACGCGTCCGCATATTGCCCGAGCGGCACATCGCGGTGTACGAGCACTGGCTCACGAACATCCGCGACTGGAACATCTCGCGTCAGCTCTGGTGGGGGCATCGCGTGCCGGTCTGGTACTGTCAGTCCGACGCCAGTCACGTGATCGCGAGCCGTGAGGACATCACCACCTGTCCACACTGCGGTGGAGCGGCGGTGCAGGATGAGGACGTGCTGGATACCTGGTTCTCGAGCTGGCTCTGGCCGATGTCCACCCTCGGCTGGCCGAACGAAGGCGCCACCGACTTGCGCGCCTTCTATCCAAGCGACGTGCTGGTGACGGCACCGGAAATCCTGTTTTTCTGGGTCGCGCGCATGGTCATGGCCGGGTACGCGTTCATGGGCGACGCACCGTTTCATTCGATCTACCTGCACGGCACGGCGCGCGACACGAAGGGACGGAAGATGTCGAAGTCGCTCGGCAACGGCATCGACCCGGTGGACGTCATCGGCCTCTACGGGGCGGACGCGCTCCGCTTCACGCTCGTCTCCGGCATGGGCCTCGGGGCGGACGTCTTCCTGGACCCGGCCGACCTCGAGAAGACCTTCGCTCCCGGCCGAAATTTTTCCACGAAGCTGTGGAACATCGGCCGCTTCCTGCTCACGAACGTGGGCACGGGCGAGGTTCGTCCGTTCGCCGACCTCTCGGCGGACGAGTTCACGCGCGCGGACGCATGGATCCTCGAGCGGCTCGACAATGCGATTCGCGACTGCGATCGCGCGATCGGTCCGCTTTCCAACGTGCGCGGCGTGTGGCTCGACGACGAACGCTCGGCCGGCCTGCGTCTGAACGATCACGCTGAATCCGCTCGACGGTTCGTCTGGAACGAGCTCGCGGACTGGTATCTGGAGGCGATCAAGGCCCGGCTCCTCGAACCTGGCGACGATCAGCAGGTCGCGCGCTCGGTGCTCGTGCACGTGTTCGATCAGTCGCTTCGGCTGCTCCATCCGATCGTGCCGTTCATCACGGAAGCGCTCTGGGAGCGGCTGCCCGGTCATGTCGACGGGACGTTCGTCGCCACGTCGGCGTGGCCGGAAGCACGCGCTGTCACGGTGGTCAGCCCGCTCGCCACCCAGTTCGAGGAGCTGCGTGACGTGGTCTCCGCACTTCGCACGATCCGATCGGAGTACAATATCGCGCCGTCACGCATGATCGATGCGTTCGTCGTCGCGTCCGAAGATCGCCGGCAGATGCTCGACGAGGAGTACCTGCTGATCAGCAGGTTGAGCAAAACGGGAATCGCGTTCGTGGACGAGGCGCCCGCCACGCAGGGCGCCAGCGTGATCCTGAGCGGCGGGACGGAGCTGATCGTGCCGCTCGAGGGAGTGATCGACGTCGCCAAGGAGTGCGCGAGGCTGAAGGGCGAGCTCGCCAACCTGGAGAAGCAGCTCGTCGCGCTCGAGGCGCGGCTCGGCAATCCATCATTCGCCGAGCGTGCGCCGTCGCACGTGATCGAGGCCGAGCGAGTGAAGCGCGAGGAATGGTCGGCACGACGTGAGCATCTCTCCCGGCGCGTCGAGGGACTGTGCGGCGCGGGCTGAGCGCGGGCGTCCTGCTCGCGGTGTCTCTCGCGTGCGCCTCGGCGTCGCCGCCTCCGGGAGGACCGGAGGACCGCGAGCCGCCACGGCTTGTCGCGCTGTCACCGGACTCGAATGCGGTGAACGTGCGCGAGCGCAACGTCACGTTCCGGTTCGACGAGACGATCAACGATCGGGGCAGCGGGTCGCAGGAGCTGGACCGGTACTTTCTGGTGTCTCCGTCGGATGGCAACCCGCGAGTGAGCTGGCATCGCAGCCGGATCGAGGTTCGTCCGCGAAACGGCTTTCGCGCGAACACCGCGTACACCGTGACGCTGTTGCCGGGGCTCACCGATCTCCGAGGCAACTCGGCGCGTGCCGGTGCGAGCGTCGTCTTTTCCACCGGGGCGACGATCCCCCCCGATCGCATCGACGGTGTGGTGTTCGACTGGATCGCGGAACGGCCCGCGGCTCGCGCGCTCATCGAAGCCATCACGCCCGACAGCGTACGCTATCTCGCGCAGTCCGACAGCGTGGGACGATTCACGGTGGGTCCGCTCCCTCCGGGCAGTTATCTCGTGCGCGCAATCATCGACGCGAACAGCAATCGGGCCCTGGATCGCGCGGAAGCGTTCGACACGGCGCGTGTGGTGGCGCCACAAGCCGGTGGGCTCGAGCTGCGCACGATCGCCCGCGATACGCTGCCGGCGCGCATCTCCTCCGTCGCGCTCTCGGACTCGCTGTCGCTCCGCGTCACCTTCGACCGCTACCTCGATCCGGATCAGCCACCCCCAGCGACGGCGTTTCGGCTCGTCGCCAGCGACAGTACCGTGATTCCCGTGCTTGCTGCATTGAGTCCACGGGCTGAACAGGCTGAGGTATCGGCCCGGCAGCAGGCGACGGTCGACTCGTTGCGTCGCGTCGATTCGCTCGCCGGCAAACCGCTGCTGCCGACACCGGCCGTCGTGGAGCGGCGCGCGGCAGGAGGCTCGTCGCCCAGCGCACCACCTCCCTACACGACCGTGCTGCTCCGCATCGCGCGGCCGCTCGCACCCATCACGACACATCGGTTGCGCGTGAGCGCTGCGCGGTCGCTGAGCAAGCGCGAGGAAGCGAGCGAGCGGACGTTCACCACGCCTCGTGCGCCTGCGCCCGTGCGCGTGCCGGCGCCCGATCCCGCGCGTGACAGCACTCCCGTTCCCGCAGCATCGCCGCCGTGAGTGATCTCCGTCGCGCCCTCCCGAGCGTGGGGGCGCTCCTCGAGACCGTCGAGGTGCGTGCGCTCCTCGCGGTCACGCCGCGTGGCCTCGTCGTCAACGCGGTGCGCGACGTCGTGGCGCGTGCGCGTGCCGTGGATGGCCCCACGCCAGCCGACGCCCATGCGTGGACGCGCGCCGTTGCGGAGCAGGTGGCGGCAGCGAGGCGGCCGTCACTGCGCCGCGTCATCAATGCCACCGGCGTGGTGCTGCACACCAATCTCGGGCGGGCGCCCCTGCCCCGCGCGGCACTCGACGCGATGACGACGGTGAGTGCCGGCTACAGCAACCTGGAATATGATCTGGCCAGCGGCGGGCGCGGATCGCGCTACGTGCACTGCGCGGCGCTGCTCACCGAGCTCACGGGTGCCGAGGACGCGCTCGTCGTGAACAACTGCGCCGCCGCGCTGGTGCTCGCGTTGAACACCATGGCGCACGATCGCGAGGTGATCATCTCGCGGGGGGAGCTCGTGGAGATCGGCGGCAGCTTTCGCGTCTTCGACATCATGGCGAAGAGCGGGGCGCGCCGGCGCGAGGTGGGCTCCACCAACCGCACGCATCTCGCGGACTACGCCGCCGCGATGACGCCGGATACCGCCGCGATCGTGAAGGTGCATCGCAGCAACTTCGATGTCGTCGGCTACACGGCTGAGGTGCCGGTGCGCGACCTGGCGCCGCTCGCTCGCGCGCACGACGTACCGGTGCTGCACGATCTCGGCAGCGGACTGCTCATCGGGCTGGACGAGATCGGCCTTACCGGTGAACCCACGGCGCGCGACGCGCTCGCTGCTGGTGCCGACGTGGTGGTCATGAGCGGAGACAAGCTGCTTGGTGGTCCGCAGGCCGGACTGATCGTCGGGAAGGCGCGCTACCTGGCGGCGATGCGCGCGAATCCGTTCGCGCGCGCCTTCCGCGTGGACAAGATGACGCTCGCCGCGCTGGAAGCGACGCTCGCGTTGTATCGGGATCCGGCAGTCGCTTTCAGAGAGATCCCCACGCTTGCGATGCTCGCCACGCCGCTCGGCGCGATTCGCCAACGCGCGATGCGATGCCGCGACGCGATGCGCGCCGGCGGCGTAGAGAGCGAGATCGTCGAAACGGTCGGTTCGGTGGGCGCCGGAGCGTTTCCCACCGCGGAGATTCCCAGCATCGCGCTCGTGCTGCTCGGCGATGCCGAACGGTGGGCCATCGCGCTGCGTGGCGGTGAACCCGCCGTCGTCGGTCGCGTGCACGATGGGCGCGCACGGCTCGATTTGCGGACCGTGCCGGACGACGACGTGTCGATGCTGGTGGCTGCAGTGCTGGCTGCCGCAGCGGAACTCCCCGAGACGGCGCGGCGGCGCGACGCGTGACCACGGTCCTTCGCCCGCAGGCTGCGTTGCTCGACCGCGATGGCACGATCATCGTGGACCACCACTATCTCAACGATCCGGCCAAGGTCGAACTGTTGCCAGGCGCTGCGGAGGCGATCGGCCGACTCGCGGCGGCGGGCATTCCGTCCATCGTGTGCACCAATCAGTCAGGTGTGGCGCGCGGAACCATTACGCTGGCGCAACATCACGCCGTCCGGCTTCGGCTGGATGCGCTGCTCGCGGCCGAAGGGGTGGCGCTACTGGACACATTCGCTTGCCCGCATCACCCCGAGGTCACGGGTCCGTGCGGCTGTCGCAAGCCGGAGCTGGGCCTGTACGAGCGTGCAGCGTCGGCGCACGGGCTCGATCTCGCGCGCTGCCTCTACGCCGGCGACCGATACCGCGACGTTGCCGCGGCCACGGCATTCGGCGGTCGGGGCCTGTTCGTGGAATCGCGGGTGAGCGTAGCGGAGGATCGCGTGCGCGCCGTCGCCGAAGGCATGTCGGCGGTGCCGTCACTGCTCCATGGGGTGCAGGCCATGCTGCTCACCCTCTCGGCATGACGGCGCGCATTGCGGTGCTCGCCAGCGGTGGGGGCTCGAACCTCCAGGCGTTACTCGACTATTCCGCCAGTCTGGGACGCCATCGTGCTGGCGCGATCGCGCTCGTCGCATCGAACCGGCGCGATGCCGGTGCACTCGCGCGTGCGCGCGCGGCGGGCATCGGCACGTGCGTGCTCGACAGCGGCTCGCCCGACCTGGCGTCGGTGCTCGCACTCCACGATATCGACCTCGTGGTACTGGCCGGCTACCTTCAATTCGTGCCCGTGCCCGTCACGCGCCGGTATGCCGGACGCATCATCAATGTGCATCCAGCGCTGCTCCCGCAGTTCGGCGGACCGGGGATGTACGGCGCGCGCGTGCATCGCGCCGTGCTCGCCGCACACGCGCCCGTGAGCGGAGCCACCGTGCACTTCGTCGACGAAGTGTACGATCACGGCGCGATCATCGCACAGTGGCGGGTGCCGGTGCGTCCGGCGGACGACGAGCATACGCTCGGCGCGCGTGTGCTGCGCGTCGAACATCTGCTGTATCCGCGTGTGGTGCAGGCGGTGGCCGCGGGAGACGTCCGACTTACCGCTGATGGTCGCGTCGAGCCGACGTTCGTGCTCGACCCCGCCACCCTTCCGCCGCTCGATCCCGAGCTGGACGACGATTCGCTCGCCAGCGCCATGCACGGCGCTCGGCCGCGCTGAGCGTCCGGCACCGCCCGCCCTCTTCTTCTCTCACGCTTCCCTCTCGAGCCGCGATGCCCCGCGCCCTGCTGTCCGTCTCCGACAAGTCCGGCCTGCTCGAGTTTGCACGTGCACTGCACGGGCTCGGCTGGGAGCTGCTGTCCACCGGTGGCACCGCGCGCGCGCTGCGCGATGCCGAGATTCCGGTGCGTGACGTCAGCGACGTCACCAATTTTCCCGAAATGCTGGATGGGCGGGTGAAGACCCTGCATCCTGCGGTGCACGGAGGATTGCTCGCGCGGCGGGATCTCCCCGAGCACATGGAGGCGATCGCCGCGCAGGGCATCGCACCGATCGACCTCGTGGCCGTGAATCTGTACCCCTTCCGGCAGACCGCGGCGCGGACCGGCGTCGCGCCGGCCGATGTGATCGAGCAGATCGACATCGGTGGGCCAGGCATGCTGCGGTCCGCGGCGAAGAACTTCGCGGCGGTGACGACCGTGGTGGATCCCGCCGACTATCCACACGTCGTCTCCATGCTTGGCGAGGGCACCGACGACGAGGAGTTCAGGCGGCGACTGGCCGGCAAGGTGTTCGAGCACACGGCGGCGTACGACGCCGCGATCTCGGCCTGGTTCGCGGGCCAGAGAGGCGATCGTTTTCCCGAGCGTCTGACGATCGCGCTCGAGCGCGCACAGGCGTTACGGTACGGCGAGAACCCGGGTCAGGCCGCCGCCTTCTACGTCGAGCGGCCGCGCGCCGGCCTCGCCGGGCTCGTGCAGCACGGCGGCAAGGAGCTCTCGTTCAACAACCTGCTCGACCTCGAGGGCGCGTTGCTGGCGACCGAGCCCTTCGGCGACGGGGCGTGCTGCGCAATCGTGAAGCACACCACCCCGTGCGGGTTGGCGACCGGTCAAGACGCGCTGGACGCGTACCGCAAGGCGCTCGCGTGCGATCCCGTGTCCGCCTTCGGCTCGGTGATCTCGTTCACCGTGGACGTGGACGACGTGGCGGCGGAGGCGGTGTCCAGCCTGTTCGTGGAGTGCGTGGTGGCACCGTCGTTCAGCGCGGCGGCACTCGAGATACTCGGTCGGAAGAAGAATCTCCGCGTGCTGCAGGGCACGGCTCGATGGGAGCGTGGAGCGATGGACTTCAAGCGCGTGCGAGGCGGTATGCTGGCGCAGGAGCGACCGCCGGCGGCGATCGACGATGCCAGCTGGACGGTCGTGACGAAACGCCAGCCGACCAGCGAAGAGCAGCGAGACCTGTTGTTCGCCTGGCGCGCGGTGGCGAGCGTGAAGAGCAACGCCATCGTGCTTGCGCGCGACGGCGCGACGATCGGAATCGGGGCGGGCCAGATGTCACGCGTGGATGCGGCGTTCATGGCGGTGCACAAGGCGGCGACCGCCGGACATCACACGGCCGGCTCGGCGCTGGGATCGGATGCCTTCTTCCCCTTTCGGGACGGCGTCGATCACGCGGCGGACGCCGGTGTGCGGGCCATCGTCCAGCCGGGCGGCTCCGTGCGCGATGCCGACGTCATCGCCGCCGCAGACGAGCACGACATCGCGATGGTCTTCACCGGCACGAGGTTGTTCAGGCACTGAGCGAGGTTCCGCACTGTTCCTGAGCCGGTTTCGTCGCCATCTTTGACCGGCTGCAGCCTCCTGTCGTCCCCGCCCCGCCTCCGCGGGGCGTCTGCTTTCCGTCACCCCCGAATCAATGGCGTCGCCGTCTTCGCCCTCCGAGCTCGACTACCGGCCGTCCTACCTGGCTGGCGGCATCGTCTCGGCCGCGATCTTCCTGCTCTATCTCGTGACGCTCGCGCCGTCCACGGCGATGTGGGACACCAGCGAATACATCACTGCGGCCACCGTGCTGGGCATGCCGCACCCGCCGGGCAACCCGCTGTTCGTGCTGATCGGGCGCGTGTTCGCCATCCTGCCCATCGCGTCGTCCATCGCGGTGCGCATCAACATTCTCGCGGCGGTATGCAGTGCCGTGTCGGCGGGCATGTGGTTCCTGATCACGGAGCGGGTGCTCGTCGCGTGGTTCGAGCAGCGCTGGCAGCGTATTCTCGGGGGCGCGCTGGCGGCACTCATCGGCGCCACCGCGTTCACCGTCTGGAATCAGAGCGTCGTCAACGAAAAGGTGTACACCGTTTCGCTGCTCGGCATCGCGATCGTGAGCTGGCTCATGGTGCGCTGGTGCGACCAGCCCGACGGGCGGAAGTCCGATCGTATCCTCGTGATCGTGGCGTACCTGTGCGGCCTGGGCTACGCGAACCACATGGCCGGCATGCTCGCCGCGCCTGCCGCGGCGCTGGCCGTGCTCGTCGTGCGACCGCGAACTGTCCTCCGGTGGAAGCTGCTGCTGGCCTGCATCGTGGCCGTCGGGTTCGGGATCACGCCCTTCGCCATGCAGCCGATACGCGCCGCGCACTTTCCGGCGCTGAACGAGGGTGAGCCCACCGCGTGCCGCACCGAACTGACCGCGTCATGCACCTTCAGCAAGGGCACGTACGACGCGTTCATGTACAACTTCAATCGCGGGCAGTACGGCAAGCCGCAGTTGGGCGAGCGGCAGGCGCCGTTCACAGCGCAGGTCGGCATGTGGTGGCTCTACTTCAAGTGGCAGTGGCTGCGCGATGCGCACTACGACCGGCCCTTCGTGCAGAGCCTCCTCGCGGCGGCCTTCCTCGTGCTCGGACTGCTGGGGGGATACGTGCACTGGCAGCGCGATCGACGAAGTTTCTGGTACTTCGGCTCGTTGATGTTCACGATGTCGTTCGTGCTGATCTACTACCTGAATTTCAAGTATGGCGCGTCGCAGGACCCCGATCTCGTCGGGGTGGCACGCGAAGTTCGCGACCGCGACTACTTCTATCTGTGGAGCTTTTCCGCGTGGGGCGTGTGGGCGGCGCTCGGACTCGTCGCCGCCTGGGAATCGCTGGCGTCGCTGATCGGTCGCGAACAGATCGTCGTCGGGCGAGAGACGGTGGAACGTCCAACGCGCATGGCACGTCTGGCGTCAGCCCCCGTGCTGGCGTTGGCCATCGTACCGCTCTTCACCAACTGGAGCACGGCCTCGCGCGCCGGCCAGACCGATACGGCGGATTTCGCACGCGACCTGCTGAACTCCGTGGAGCCCTACGGCGTGCTCGTGACCGTAGGCGACAACGACACCTTTCCGCTCTGGTACGCGCAGGAAGTCGAAGGTGTGCGTCGCGACGTCGTGGTCGCGAACACGTCCTTGTTGAACACCGACTGGTACACCCGGCAGCTCATCCGTCGTCCGGTGTTCGAGTACGACGCCGCGAAGGGCCCCGCCATCTATCGCGCGAAGGCGTGGCCGAAGCCGGCGACGGGACCGATCAAGATGACGATGCTCCAGGCGGACTCGGTGCCCTCGTACATCCAGATCGACAAGCCCATGACGTTCCAGGGTGGACCGATCAAGGCGACGATCGATCCGGAGCGGCTCTCGATTCCGAACGTGCTTCAGCGAGCGGACATCTTCGTCCTCCGCATGATCGCGGACTCGTTTGGCGAACGCCCCATCTACCTCAGCCGCACGTCGGCCGGCTATGGCGCAGAGCTCGGAATCGGGAGTTACCTGCTCACGCAGGGACTCGCGACCAAGCTGTTCATTCCGCCCGTCTCGGCCAACAAGGACACGCTCATGGTCGCCGGAGCCGGGTGGGTGGACGTCGCGCGCACACGGACGCTGTGGGACAGCGTGTTCACGGGCCAACGCTCCCTCGCCAGGCGCCGCGATTGGGTGGACCGACCGTCGGTGGGCATTCCGTATCTCTATGTCGCGACGGGGCTGATGCTCTCCGAAGTGCTCCAGGCGACGGGCGATTCGTCGTCCGCCGCGCGAGTGCTCGGTGACGCGAAGCGTGTGGCGCAGGGCGTGAAGCTCACCGATCTGCTCGCGCAGATGGAGCAGCAGATGCCGCCGGCTCCGGCGAGCAATCCGTTGCTCGTGCCGCCGTCCGGCGACAGCCAGCGTGGAACCGAGCTGCCGGTGCGGAAGCCGTAGTCACTCACGGACGTCCGGGTTGCGTGCGAGACGAGCCGGACGTCGATGCGTCCGGCTCGTCTCGTGTCCAGCCGTCAGGCCGCGAAGGTGAGTAGCGTCTGACTCGCGCCGTGCTGGATGCGCAGCGCGACATCGTGCCCTTCGCCATCGGTGAGCACATCCACCGCGGCGACGTTGCCGATGCTGCGCGACAGGTGCCGGCCGCCGGATCTGCCGTCGCCCAGCATGAGCTCGACGCGTCCCGCTCGCTCTTCGTAGACGGTGCCGAGCAGCGGATAGTTGTACTCCTGCGCCTGCGCGCCCAGCTCGATGTCATCCACCTCGAGAATGGTTCGCCGTCCCGCATTGCGCTTGGAGAACGCGCTGAGCAGCTCGACCCAGACCGCCGGCGCTGGACGCGGTGCGAGGCCGACCGTCTCCCGCTCCGCCGGCTCGAGTGCCGGCAGCGGATCGCGTGGCACGGACAGCACCGCGCAGTGCGAACCGCGCAGCAGCCTGGTCGCGACGCTTCCCAGCACGGCCCGCGCGACGAATCCACGACCGTGCGTACCGGTCGCGATCAGGTTTGCGTCTACGCTTTTCGCGTGATCGAGCAGCGCGTGGGCGGTACTGCCGTGGATGGCGATTGACTTCAGCGTCACGCCGGCGGGCACGACGAGGCGAGCGGCGAGGGCGTCGAGCTGACTGTGGGCCCATCGTTCGCTGGGCGCGACGCCATCGACCGCGAAGGCGTTTTCCTGGATGTAGGGCATCACGTGCACCAATTCGACGATGCCCTCGTCACCGACCGTGTCGATGGCGCACTGCGCCGCGCGATCGGAGATCTCGCCGAAGTCCACCGCGACGATGGCGTGCCATGCACTTCCGACCGCATGTTCCGGCACGGCAAGCACCGGTACACGTGAGATGCGCGCGAGCTGAATCGCCGTCTCGTCGCTGAACAGTCGGTCGGTGAGGCCGTGGCGGCCGAGTCCGACGATGACGAGCGCGGCGCGGCGCTCGATGGCGACACGCGAGATCGTGAACGCCGGGTTGCCGTCCAGGACGGTCACGCCGTGCTCGCGGGGCTTTCCGGTGACGCGCACCAGCTGCGCCTCGACGGCGCGTCGCTGGCCACCCCGTCGCGTGGCATTGTCTTCCTGCCAGAGGGTCATGCCGTCGGGGGAGGTGAGCGGTTCCCACCGCGCGACAGTGAGAATCTCGATCGATGCGCTGGTGGCCAGGGCGCGCGCCAGCGCTACACGCAGGGCGCCGTCCGACCGTTCCGTACCGTCCGACGCGACGAGGATGACGGCAGGACGCCGAGCGCCGCTCCATGGCAGCTGCTCCGCCACGAGATACTGCGAGTCCGGATATGCGCCCGCGGGCGTGAACTGTGTGGCGGGATGGGTGGTCGGCATGTCCTTCTCCAGAAGAGGGGCACGTTGGTACGCCGCGAACCTGGCGGCGCACCAACGCATTGAGTGGCAGGGTGAATCAGGTCAGAAGGCGACGACGCCCTCGACCACGAAGCCCTTGAACTTCCCGCCGTTGCGGATGTCCGTCGTCGGGAAGTCGAGGTAGCGCTGCTGCACGAACTCGATCTTCGAGAGCACGTTCGGCGTCACGAACCAGCCGCCGCCCAGCTGCGTACGGCGCACCGTGATGTCGTTCGGGATGCCGGCGAGCTGGCCCTTCACGACGTTGTAGCGACCGCCGAGATAGAGCTTGTCATCGGCGAACCGATACAGTCCTTCGCCGACGTGCTGGCGTAGCGTGCGGCGCTTGGGCTCGTTGGCGGCCGCGCCGGTCATCGTCTCGATGTTGCCGAAGAACTCGGCGCCACGATACTTGACGAATGGGTTCACCACGAACGCGGTGACCATGTTGCGCATGCCAGACTGCACGGCGCCCGACCAGGCCTGCGCGCTTTCGATGGACGACGTGTTCTCGAGCACGCTGTAGTACTTCGAGCCGGCACGGTCACCGCTCGTCAAGGTGCCATTTGCCCCCTGGTCCTTCTTGTACAGCGAACCGGTCAGGCGCATGCGCAGGTCGGTGTTGAGCTGCTTGTCCACACCGAGCTTGGCCAGGTAGGACGGGCCACGCTTCTCCGGCGATGTCACCTGCCCCTTGATCTCGCCACCCGTCATGCCCACCATCGCCATGTAGCCGCCGGCGCGCAGATACGCTTCCGCACCGATCTCGGTGGTGAAGGCATCCATGACGAAGTTGCCGACGAACGGATTGTAGATGGTCTGGCCGTTATCGCTGCGGCGGAAGTGCTGGTCGCCGTAGTTCACCTCGAAGTGACCGACCTTCAGTGTCGCAAAGTTCATGACCATGTCCAGCAGGTCACTCTCGATCGGTGAGCCGTCGATGAGGAAGTAGCCGTCCTTCACCCAGAACTCGTTGTGATGTCTCGACGAGGCATAGGTCTCGACGGCGACGCGAATGCCGCGCGCGAGCTGCGCGTTGAGGTACAGATTTGCGTTCGCGGTGTTGAAGCCCGAGCCGATCCGGATGAGCGCATTCTGGTTGACCGTATTCACGAGGCGCGGCGCGGCCGTGTTCTCGTGGGTGATGTTCTGGAAGAGCTGCGAGAAGGCGCCGCCCCAGGCCAGCTTGAAACCGTCGTACGAGGCCCCCGCTTCCTTCGGCGATTCGAAGACGTTGAGACCGCGTCGGTCGTTCGCTCGCATGTGCTGGATCTCGACCGATGGGGCGATGTAGCGCGCGCGGGCCCGCTTCGCCGCGGCCAGGCTATCGGCTGCCGTGCTCGAATCCTTCGCGGTGCCGGCGGGCGTGACGACGAACGCCGTATCCTTTTTGCCCCCGAAGGTCTGTGCATTGACGCCAGTTGGCAGTGCCGCGAGCAGTACGACGGCAGCGCTCAGTTGGTAGATACGATGGGTCTTCATGGAAGTATCCTTTTGTAGAAGGATGAAGTGGAGGTGAGTGTGTGGAACGGTCAGCTCTTGAAGACGAAATCGAACTTCACCTGCACCTTGTCGCCGACCTTGATTCGGCCGAACATCAGGCTGGGCCGCTTGAGGTCGTAGGCGCTGAGCGCGAGCTCGTAGCCGCCGACGATCCGCATCGCGCCCTTGCCGGCATCCGTGGCGACCGCGGAGATGTCGATGGGGTGCTTAACGCCGCCAAGGGCGAGCGACCCACGCATGGAGCCCTTCACGGCGCTCGGCCCTTTCGCGACATCGTACGACGCGAGCTCGAAGGAGATCGTCGGATTCTCCTTGACCTTGAGCGCCGTGCGCATGTGCTCGTTCATCGTGCCGTTGCCGCACTCGATCCTGGCGGCCGGTACGGAGAGCGCTACTGTGCGGACACCCTTCTCACCAGCGAGCACGTCGCGCACCGCGCCGGCGCCCGTGCCTTTGACGCTGATCGTGAACTCGGGCACCTTGCACTCGAAGGCCTTGATCGTCGACGTGCCCTCGACCCAGATCCTGCTCTGGGGCTGCGCGACGAGGTCATCGATAGCAATGCGGGTGGGCGCCAGAACCACGACGGCGGCGGCGAAGGCGTGCGTGATCTGGAAGCGCATATCCTGTCCTCATGGAAGCGAGACGGCGGTGATCGCCGTCATGCAATGAGGATAGGATTTGCCGGGGAGATCAGCCGCCGGGAGTTCGACTGATCGTGGAGGGGGCATTTCGCCGTGGCCGGTAGGGAGTTTCCCTCACGGGCCGCGGGATGGCGCGGCCAGCCACCAGCACGATGCCGTCGGTCATCGTCAGCATGCTGCGATTGCTGAAGAGCGTGCTATCCATGTGCGACCTCCACGGCGAATACCGGCTGGACGAAAGCCGGTGGTGCGGGAGCCGTCAGGATGATCGCGTCCGGTGACGCAACGAGCCCGCGCTCCCGCCAGAGCGAGTAGACCGCGGGAATCACGATCAGGGTGAGCAAGGTCGAAGTGAGCATGCCGCCGACCATCGGCACGGCGATGCGCTTCATCACGCTGGCGCCGGTGCCGGTGCCCCACAGGATCGGCAGCAGCCCGATCATCGTCGAGGCCACGGTCATGATCTTCGGGCGAACCCGCTCGACGGCACCTTCCATCACGGCCTCGTACAGATCGGCCGTCGCCCGCATGCGTCCGGCCACGTGCCGTTCGTTCCAGGCGCGATCCAGGTAGACGAGCATGACGACCCCCGTCTCCGCCGCCACACCGGCGAGAGCCAGAAATCCGATGGTCACGGCGACGGACCAGTTGTAGTCGAGCGCCCACAGCAACCAGATGCCGCCGATGAGCGTGAACGGGATCGAGAGCATCACGATCAGCGTCTCGCTCACGTTTCGGAAGTTGAAGAAGAGCAGCAGGAACACGAGCGCAAGCGTAGCCGGTACGACGAGCCGCATCTTCGCTTTCGCGCGCTCCATGTACTCATACTCGCCGCTCCACACCGCGGTATAGCCGGTTGGCAGCACCAGCCCCTGCGCGACGACGCGCTGCGCCTCCGCAACGTATGAACCGACGTCGCGCTCGCCGGGATCCACGTAAACCCACGCCGTCGGCTGCGCGTCCTCGGTGCGCACGACCATTGGTCCGGCGACCTCGCGAATGGTCGCGACCTGCCCCAGCGGAACCTGCGACGCTCCCACTCGTGACCCTGAAACCGGCGATGCTCCCATGGCGGTCGACGCGCCCATCGCGCTCGTGCCGCCCGCTTCATGATTGATCGGCACGAGCACCGATGCCAGCTTCTCCGGTGTGTCGCGCAACTCTTGCGGATAGCGCACGCGTACGCCGTATCGCTCGCGACCCTCCACCGTCTGCGTGATGGTCATCCCACCGATCGCCGTCGCGATGACCGTCTGGATGTCGCCGACGTTCAGGCCATGTCGGGCCGCCGCGACCCTATCGATGTCGATGTCCAGGTAGTAGCCGCTCACGGCACGCTCCGCAAACACGGAGCGCGTCCCCGGTACCATCTTCAGAAGCTTCTCCATTTCCTTGCCGAGACGCTCGAGCTCAGCGAGATCGGGACCGAAGAGCTTCACGCCCACCGGCGTGCGAATGCCCGTCGCGAGCATGTCAATTCGTCCCTTGATCGGCATCGTCCACGCGTTGCTGACTCCCGGCATCCGCACCGCCGAATCCATGGCGGCCACGAGCCGGTCGTAGCTCATGCCCCGCCGCCACGACTTCTCCGGCTTGAGCGTGATGGTGGTTTCCGACATGTCGAGTCCCGCGGGGTCGGTGGCGGTATTCGCGCGTCCTGCCTTTCCCCACACCGAGGCAACCTCCGGGAACGTCTTGAGAATGCTGTCCTGCTGTCGCAGCAGCTCGCGCGCGCGGGCGACGCTGATGCCCGGCAAGGTGGTGGGCATGTAGAGGATCGTTCCCTCCTCGAGCGGCGGCATGAACTCGCTGCCGATGCGCTGGAAGGGGATCCACGTGAGTATCAAGGCGACGGCGGACGCGGTGATCACCGGCCAGCGATGCTGCAGCACCCACGCGAGTACCGGCCGATACGCACGGATCATCCCGCGACTCAGCGGATTGCGATCCTCGCGCTGGATGCGTCCGCGAATGAACAGCCCCATGAGCACGGGCACGAGCGTGATGCTCAGCAGGCTCGCCGCCGCCATCGCGAACGTCTTGGTGAGTGCGAGCGGCTTGAACAGTCGCCCCTCCTGCCCACCGAGCGTGAAGACGGGAATGAACGACACGGTGATGATCAGCAGCGAATAGAACAGGGACGGTCCCACTTCCTTTGCCGACGCGAGCACGATGTCCCATCGCTCGCTTGTGGTGAGCGTCGCCGTATCGATGGTTTTCGCGCCCGGTGGCGCCCGCCGCTCGAGATGCTTGTGCATGTTCTCGACGGAGACGATGGCCGCGTCGATCAGCTCCCCGATGGCGATCGCGATGCCGCCAAGCGACATGATGTCGGCGCCGATGCCGAAGGCGCGAAGGCCGATGAACGCGATGAGAACGCTGAGGGGGAGCGTGATGACCGCGACGAGCGACGAGCGGACGTGCAGGAGGAAGACGATGCAGATCAGGGCGACGATCACCACCTCCTCCACCAGCGTCCACTTGAGCGTGTCGATCGCGCGGTCGATGAGGTCGCTCCGATCGTACACGGAATGGACGACGACCCCTGCGGGAAGGGTGCGCTGGACCTCGGCGAGCTTTGCCTTCACACCGTCGATGGTGGCGCGCGCGTTCTCGCCGAACCGCATGACGACGATGCCGCCCACGGCATCTCCACGACCATTCAGGTCGGTGACTCCGCGGCGCACGCCCGGCCCGACCGACACGCGTCCGAGCTCCGCGACGCGGATCGGCGTGCCCGCGACGGTGGCGCCGACCACCACGTTCTCGATATCCGACAGGCGCCGGAGGTACCCGAGGCCGCGCACCATGACCTCCCGTTCGGAAAGCTCCATGGTCATCGCGCCGACATCGTTGTTCGCCGCCTGAATGGCGCTCATCACGCGCGTCACGGGAATGCCGTAGGCGAGAAGCTTCGCCGGATCGATGTCCACCTGATACTGCTTCTCGAACCCGCCGACGCTCGCGACCTCGCTGACGCCGGTCACTGCGGTCAGCGCATAGCGGAGATACCAGTCCTGCAGGCTGCGAAGCTCGGCAAGGTTGAGGCGCCCCGACGTGTCTTCCAGCGCGTACTGATAGACCCAGCCGAGCCCTGTCGCGTCGGGGCCCAGCGTCGGTGATACGCTCTCCGGCAGCCTCCCCTTGATGCCGCTGAGCGACTCGAGCACGCGAGAGCGGGCCCAATACAGGTCGGTGCCATCGTCGAAGATGATGTAGACGAACGACACGCCGAAGAACGAGTATCCGCGCACGGTTTTCGCGCCCGGCACCTTGAGCATCTCCGCGGCGATCGGATAGGTGACCTGGTCCTCGACGATGCGAGGCGCCTGCTCGTTGTAGTCCGCCTGCACGATGACCTGGACATCCGACAGGTCGGGCAGCGCTTCCACCGGCGTGTTGAGCACCGCGAAGACGCCGCCGAGCGACAGCGCGGCGGAGAGGAGCAGCACGATCAGCTTGTTGCGGACGGCCCACTCGATGACCCGCTCGATCATGACGCTACTCCTTTCGCGCGGGCAGCGGCGTGGGCGGCGTGCTGACGTCCATGCCTGGCATGTCGCCCATCCCACCCAGCGCCTTGCCAAGATTCGATTCGGCGTCGACGAGGAAGGTGGCCGACGCGACCACAGTCTCGCCGGCAGCAAGCCCGCGCAGGATCTCCACGCGATCGTCGGTCACGGCGCCCATGGCCACTTCGCGCGGCACGAGATTCCCGGTCGCATCACGCACGAAGACGATGTTTCGCTTGCCCGTGGACAGCAGTGCGCCACGCGGCACCGTCAGCACGGCCGCGCGCGTGGTCCCGGCGATGTGCAGGGTGGCATACATCCCCGGCTTGAGCCGGAAGTCACCGTTGGGCAGCGCCACACGGACCCGGATCGTCCGCGTCTGCGGGTCGAGCGTCGGGGCGATGTAGGAGATCCGGCCCAGCCGCTGCTCGCCCGGCAGCGATTGAAATTCCGCGCGCACCGCCTGCCCCATCTTCACGATGGCGAGATCCTGCTCGAAGACGTCTCCCTCCATCCACACGACACTCAGGTCGGCGACGGTATAGAGCGCATCGCCCGCCATGATCTTCTGGCCCGCGACCACTTTCTTTTCCAGCACGTATCCCGCCGCGGACGAGCGTAGCGTGAGCGTCTTGCGCACCCGCCCGGTACGCTCCACTTCGGCAATCTCGCTCGCCGCAATGTCCCAGTAGTCGAGACGACGTCGCGCCGACACGAGAAGCTCCCTCGCGCTGCGTCGGGCGTCAGCGCTGCCGTCGGCCACGTCGCGCTCCAGCCTCGTCGCCAGCAGGATCTCTTCCTGCGCCTGCACGAGCATGGGCGAATAGATCGTGAGGAGTGGCTGGCCAAGCGCAACCGTCTGGCCGGTAGCGTTCACGAGAAGCCGCTCCACCCACCCATCGATTCGCGGTGAGATGGTCTTGACGCGGGTCTCGTCGTACGCGATCTGCCCGACAGTCCGTATTTCGCGCCCGAGCGCGCCGACGGTCACCGTCGCATACGTGACGCCGATGCGGCGCGCCTGTTCAGACGTGAGCATCACCGAGCGACTGGAGTCCGTTGCTCCCGTTGCCCCAGCATGGTCGTGGCTGGCAGCCATGACCACGGGTGCGTCGTCGCCGCGCGTGACGAGATAGACGGTTCCGAGCGCGACCACCAGCACCGTTCCATGGATCACGACGCGTACGACACGACTGAAATTCGGCCTCATCTCGTTCCTCGCGTTGCCTTGAGTTCCCGCGCGGGTGTGATCGCCGCGGTGAGCGAGATCGAATCAGAATCGATCAATTCGCGACCGATCAGCATCTCGAGCTCCGCCCACGCCTTGCCCTCATCCGCCTCGAGCACGTAGAGCTGCTGGCGGTACGTGTTCACCGTCATCCGGCTGTCGAGCAACGTCATGAAGTTCACCGTCCCCACGCGGTAGGCCGACATCGCCGACGACACTGTTGCCTCGGCTTGAGGAAGGACCGTCGTGCGGTAGAGTCGCGAGAGGCTCCGTGACCGCTCGAGGCTGGCGTACGCTTCGCCGATCCCGCCGCGCGTGTCGGCGCGCATGGCGGCAACCTCCGCCTCGGCCATCGCCTTCATCGCGTTCGCCTCGTTGCGCATCTGGAACTGCCGGTCGCGCGCAAAAATCGGGATCGTCGCGCCGAGCATCAGGCTGCCCATTCGCTCGGTGGTGCGCGAGGCCATCAGTACTCCGGTCGCGTCGGCGCGCGTCATCGTGGCGCTGCGCTGTCCGTACTGGACACCGACCTGGAGGTCGGGGACGATCTCTCGCCGAGCAAGACTTGCCGACGCCTCCGCTGCGCGCACTCCGTCGAGGCCGGCCCTGATCATGGGGCGACTGATTGCGGCGAGCGAGTCGAGCCAGGATCGTGCCGGAATCACATCGGGAAACTGCGGCAGCCCTGGCGTCGTGATGGAGAGCGCCGCGTCCGTGTTTCGCAGCGCATTGAGGCGCGCCACCATCGAGAGCCGCATCGCCTGCATGCGCATGGTGTCTCCCGTCATCCGGGCGATTTCAACGTGCGAACGGAGCACGTCCGCCTGCCGACCCTCTCCGACGCGATACATCGCTTCCGCGGTGCGGGCGATGTCCTGGAGAAGTCGCAGTGTCTCGCGCGTCACGTCGAGCTGGCGGTCGGTCGCGTACAGGTCGTAGAACGCCATCGCCGTCTGCCGCCGCAACTCCCACACGAGCTCCCGTCCCCGCTCGTCGATCACCGACGCCTGCGCACCGGCCACACGGCCGGCGAGGGCAAGCTTGCCGCCGAGGGGTACCATCTGCATGAGCTGAAGCTGCGTCATCCCGATCTGCTCCATGGGCCTGAGCCGCGGCAGCTCGTAGTTCATGAAGCCGAGTTGGAGCTGCGGGTCGGGAGGACGTCTGGCGCCCGGGACGCGCGCCTGGGCGGCACGGACCAGCGCCTGTGCCGCCACAAGCTTTGGATTGTCACGCTGCATCTGTGCGTAGAGATCGCCGAGCCGCGACGCGACACGAGCAGTCTCGGCGATCGGAGCGATGTCCTGCGCACGCGCCTGGTGGCTGACGGCGGTGCAGAGCAGGACGCCAATGACGAACGCGCACGGGCGCGGACCGGCGCGGTACCAAGCGCATTGTTCGAGCTGTCGCATGTCGGATCTCGCCTCTCGTCGAGCGCCGGCGGCACTCTGTGATCATCCGGCCAGCGCACTGCTGCCGCTCGGCCCTCATCTGGAGAATAGAGGTCGCTGGAGGTCACGTCGGCCGGGAGTTCGACTGAAGGTTCAGGGAGTTTTCGCGGCAGCTAGGGGGGATTCTCCCGACACGACTCCGTGCCCTGGCGGGGACGACGCGGAGCGAAGCCCTGAGGCGACCGATCGCACACGGCGCCGCCTGACGAGCTTGCTCAACTCGTTCAGCCAGAGCACCGAACTCGCCACGGCCGCGCAGCGAAGCCAGTCGCCTACACCGAGACTCACGGTGGAAAACGCGTCCTGAAGAAACGGCAGGTAGACTACCGCCGCCTGAAGCGCCAGCGACAGGCCGACGGCCAACCACAACCAGCGATTGTGAAAAAGCCCGCTGAATGCGCTGCGAAGGTCGGACCGGGCATTGAACACGTTGATAACCTGGAACAGCATCAGCGTGGTGAAGGCCATCGTCTGCCCATACCGCAGGCTTCCGGTACCTTCGATCAGTCCCGCGGGCATCGACGCATCCAGCACGAGCAGCGTGCCTGCGGCCATGATGGTACCGATGAACGCGATCCCGAGCCACATGGAGCGAGTGATGATGCCCTCCGTGCTTGGGCGCGGTGCGCGCTGCATGAGGCCTTCATCGGCAGGATCGACACCCAGCGCCAGCGCGGGAGCCCCATCCGTCACGAGGTTGATCCAGAGGATCTGGGTGGCCAGCAACGGAAGCACCACGACCGTGCCTTCGGCCTCCAGCCCGATCGTCCGGGCCAGCAGCACGCCGAAGAACATGGTCATCACTTCGCCGATGTTGGACGACAGCAGGAATCGCAGGAACTTGCGGATATTGGCGAAGATGGCGCGACCTTCCTGCACCGCCACAACGATCGTGGCGAAGTTGTCGTCGGTGAGCACCACGTCTGCCGCCTCCTTCGAGACGTCGGTGCCTGTGATGCCCATCGCCACGCCGATGTCGGCGGTCTTGAGCGCTGGCGCATCGTTGACGCCATCGCCGGTCATTGCCACCGTCGCCCCGCTGCTCTGCAGCGCCTTCACGATCCGGAGCTTGTGCTCCGGATTGACGCGCGCATAGACGGAAACTTCCAGCACGGTCCGGGCGAGCGTGTCATCAGGCATCAGGGCGAGCTCCGCGCCGGTGACGACCCGCGCGTCGGACGCGATGCCCAGTTCGCCGGCGATGACGGCGGCGGTACGGGGATGGTCGCCCGTGATCATCACCGCTCGAATGCCCGCGCTCCGTGCGCGCGCCACCGCGTCCCGCGCCTCGGGACGCGGTGGATCACTCATGCCGACGACACCGAGAAATTCGAGCTCACGCTCGAATCGCTCATCGGCGACGCCGTGCTCGAAGGCGTCGCGAGGAAGCTCACGCGTGGCAATGCCCAATGCGCGCAGCGCCTCGCCGGCGAGCGCATCCATCGTCCGCACGATCTCCGCTCGACGCGCATCGCTCAGCGGTCGCGACTCCTCGCCTACGCGTTCGTGGGTGCAGCGGGCGAGCAGCACGTCGGGCGCACCCTTGCTGAAGATGCGCACATGATCGGCACGTTCGGCATCCGCATGAATCGTCGTCATCACCTTTCTCTCGGAGGAGAACGGGATCTCTCCGAGTCGCTGGAAACGCGCGTCGAGCACTGCCGAGTCGAGGCCGGCCTTGCGCGCCGCGACCAGCAGCGCGCCTTCCGTCGGGTCACCCTGCACGGACCAGACAGCCGCCCGCTCGAGCAGGACGGCGTTGTTGGCGCGGTCAGCCGCCGTGAGTGCGCGCGTCACTTCGCCTTGCAGAGCGCCAACCGGCGCCACACCGCTCTCACTCTGGACATCGCCCAGCGGGGAGTACCCGATGCCGTTCAACGTGACGCGCCCGCTCGCCGTGACGACCGTCCGCACCGTCATCTCGTTCTTCGTCAGCGTCCCCGTCTTGTCGGAGGCGATCACGTCCACGGAACCGAGCGTTTCGACGGCGGCGAGATGACGAACGATCGCGTGTCGGGCGGCCATGCGACGGACGCCGAGCGCGAGCACCGTGGTCACGATGGCGGGTAACCCTTCCGGCACCGCCGCGACCGCGAGCGCGACGCCAAGGAGCAGCACGTCGAACAGCGCCGACATGTCGCGCACCTGCTGCACGAGCACGATCGTGACAATGATGACGACGGCGATCACCACCACGATGATCGCGAGGAGTCGACCCACTCGATCGAGCTCCTTCTGGAGTGGCGTGGTTTCGTCTGGCGCGGCCTTGAGCATGCCGGCGATGCTTCCGACCTCCGTGCGCATGCCGATCGCCGTGACGACGGCGCGCCCTCGCCCATACGTGGCCGTAGTGCCGCTGTACAGCATGTTCGTGCGATCGCCGAGCACTGCATCACCGGGCACCGGAGCGGTGCCCTTCACGACCGGCAGGCTTTCGCCGGTGAGCGCGGCCTCGGCCACCTGAAGCGCCGTGGACTCGATGACGCGGGCGTCGGCGGGAATCACGTCACCCTCCTCGATCAGGATCAGGTCTCCTGTGACGAGCCCCGATGCCGCCACGAGTCGCCGCTCACCGCCGCGTACGATGTGCGCCTGAGGGGCCGCCATGTCACGCAAGGCAGCGACGGCTTCTTCGGCGCGCGACTCCTGGATGTAGCCCATCACCGCGTTCAGCAGGACGACGGCGAGGATCGCCAGCGCTTCATATGGTAATGCGGACTCGCGTTCCACCAGCCAGAGCACCGCCGATAGCGCGGTCGCTACAAGCAACAGCAGGACGAGTACATCCTGGAACTGCGCAAGAAACTTTCTCCACCAGGCGGCCGGTGCGTCGGCGGGCAGCTCATTCGGTCCGTTTCGTACGAGCCGGCGCTGCGCCTCGGCTTCCGGCAGGCCATTCCATGCGTCGGTGCCCTGCGCGGCGACGACGTCGTCGATGCTCTGCTGGTGAGACGGCACGACCTCGAACGCAGTCGCAGACTCCATTCAGTCCGCTCTCGCCGGGCGGAGGGCAGACACGGCTCGCTCTCCGCCAGGCGGTGTGGACAGAGACAGCGGGTCGCTCGGCACCACCAGCACGGCGCAGTGGGCGCCGCGCAACAGATCTGTCGTGACGCTTCCGAGCAGGGCGCGCGCCGCGAAACCCCGTCCGTGGGTACCCACCGCGATGAGGTCGGCTCCCACGGCACGAGCGCGTGCGAGCAGGGCCTGCGCCGTGCGGCCACGCAGGATGATCCGCGTGAGAGTGACGCCAGGTGCCGCGACGAGCCGGCCGATCAGCGCATCGAGCTGTCCTCGCGCCCAGCGCTTGTACGGTTCGTGCCCCTGCACCGACGATGGGTACTCGGCAACGTACGGCGTCACGTGAACCAGCTCCACGAGTCCGGTCCCTCCCATCAGGTCGATCGCCGCCTGCGCTGCGCGTTCAGAGTGTTCACTGAAGTCAACCGCAACGAGGGCGCGCGACGTCAGCGCGACCGCATCTTCCCTCACGGCGAGTATCGGCACGCGCGAGACGCGCGCCAGTTGTATCGCTGTCTCGGTGCCGCACAGGCGATCGGTGAGATCGTGTCGCCCGAGGCCCACGATCACGAGCGTGGCATGGCGCTCCGCGGCAACGCGGGCGATGGTGCGCGCGGCTGATCCATTGATCACGGTGACCGGATGCACATGGGATCCGCCCGAGACGCGCGCTACCTGGACCTCTACCGCGTCGCGCTGTTCGCGCCGTCGCGCGGTGTCATCCCCCTGCTCCGGCAGAAGCTCGTCCGGCCCCTCACCCTGACCGCCTCCGACGACCGTGAGCACCTCGAGCTCGGTGTCGGCCCGGTCGACCATCCCCAGGGCCATGCGAATGGCGCCATCCGAACCGTTTGTTCCGTCGGACGTCACGATGATCGTGGAGCGCGGACGCAATACCTCCGGCCCGCCAGCGCCACGATCGGTTCCCGCCAACGCCGACGATTCGAGCGCTTCAGACAATGCGGCGGGAGACTTCACCAGAGCGGTCATGACAGTCCTCCAGGATGAACAGGTTCGTGCGCATCACGTTCGTGATGCAGCGGGCTCAGACAATTCGATGGCGCACGACTCGATTCGCCTGGAGGCGGTCAGCGTGGAATCAGCGCCGTGCAGACGGCGCGCACCCCCTCATACGACTTCAGCTTGAGCGTCGCCGACCCGGCGTCCGGCACGCGACTCTCGAGCTGCAGAATGAGCCGGCAACTATCGTCCGACAGATGCATCGTGATCGTTCCCTCACCCTGATAGCGTCGCGTGTCCCGCACCCGCATCTCGACGACGATGGCGTGGAATCGGCCCGCGCCTACCTCGATCTCCTCACGTCGAACGACACGCCACACGGTTGGATTGCGCGTGATGTCGAAGTGGCGAGTAACTGTGGCGGACGCATCGGCGAGCAGCGGGAGCGTTCGCAGGTAGTAGAGGAACGACAACTCGTCGAGCGGTGCATTGCCCGCCGTCTCGCCCCCCATTCCGTTCGCCGCGCTCCAGCGCTTCTCCTCAGCGAAGATGTCCACGGCATCGTCGTGTTTCGACACGATGTGCCGCTCCCGCGAGGTGAAGCGGAGCGCCGTCATGCGGACGGGATCGAGCCAGGATGCGGTACGGTCGGTGGCACGGAGCGGACCGACGCGGCCCTCCATGTCGGAATGCAGTAGCCACGTGCTCCTACCCCGCAACTGCACCGGACCCTCGATCCACATCGTGCCCTTGCCCTTCACGCCCGAGCGGACACGTCCTTCATACGTCAGGCGTTCGCCCGGCGCGAAGGGAAGCTGATCTGACGATCGCGCACGCGCGGCATCGATGTCCAAGCCGAGGCCCATGATGACGGCAATGACGAGGTGAGCAGGTCGCAGGCGCATGCATGCAGAATCATCCCGCCCAGTGGCCGGCGTTGTCGGGAGATGCCCTTCGCGTCGGGGGAAAGCCCCGCGATCCAGATCAATCGGGTTGGACTGCGGGCTACGGGGCGAGCGGGAGCGTGAACCGCACCGTCGTGCCGACCCCTACGCTGCTCTCGATCCAGATGCGACCGCCATGCGCCTCGACGATCCCGCACGCGATCGGCAGACCCAGCCCTGCGCCGTGGCGAGCGGCGCGAGTTCCCCGCGTGGCCTGGAAGAAGCGCTCGAACACGTATGGGAGTTGGGCTGCGGCAATGCCTTCACCCGTGTCCGACACGGCGAGCTCCAGCATGCCCACGCCGATCCGCGACGTGAGCGACACCGAACCGCCCGTCGGCGTGAACTTGATGGCGTTACCGATCACGTTGGAGAAAAGCTGACGCACACGGTCGGGATCCACGAGCATGAGCGGCGGTGATGGGAGCAGCGTGGCGTCGAGTGTCACACCGCCAGCGTCGGCAAGCGGCCGCAATGCCTCGATGCTCCGCTGGATCAGTGGCACGATGTCCACTTCCTTCGGAGACACGACCAGACGGCCCGCTTCCATCCGCGTCATGTCGAGGAGATCCTGAATCAGCGCATCGATCTGCTCCGCCGCCTGTCCAATGACGGTGACGCGTTCCATCACGTAGTCGGGAAGCAGGTTACTCGCCTCGCCCTCGACGATGCTCAGCGCCAGCATCTTCACCGCGTTCGCCGGATTGCGCAGGTCGTGTGAGACGATGCCCATCATGTCGTCGCGCGCCTTGATCGCCTTGTGCAGCAGGTCCTCGGCGCGCTGCCGCGCACTGATGTCGCGAAGCACGGCCGCGTAGATGTTGCGACCGTCGATCTCGATGCGCTGGATCGCAGCCTCTGCCGGGAACTCCTCGCCCGACTTGCGAAGCCCGCTGATCTGCTGACGCTCGCCCATCACACGCGCGCGTCCGTGCGCCTCCCCGAAACCATGCACGTGCCCGCGGTGCGCGGCGCGATATCTCGCAGGAAGCAGCACTTCCAGGTATTCGCCCCCCACCTCGGACGCGACCCAACCGAATATTCGCTCCGCGCCTTCATTGAAGAAGATGATGCGAAGATCGTCGTCCACCGCGATGACAGCGTCGGCGGCGATGGCGAGCAGGCCCGAAAACAGCTCGGGCGGAAGAACGCGGTGCATGGCCGCGCGATCGGCGGCCTGGGCGGAGTTCTTGGGCATGCAGCGGGGAAGGTAGTCGCCGCGACGAGCCCCTTCCACCTCCTTCGGTTGCCTGTCGGGAGTTTCCCTTACGCGGCTGTAGGGAACGGGACGGGATAATCTCGCAATCCACCTGACAGAGCGTTGTCCCGCCGAGAGCGAGATTCCTTGGCACCCACACCCGTGAGACCGAATCCAATGCTGAACGATACGAAGCACCCTGAAGACATCATCGACATCGCGCCAATCGCGACGTCGCGCCGCAACTTTCTCCGGTCGGCGTCGTTGACAGCCGTTGGCGCCGGCACGCTCATCGCGTGCGGCAAGGGGGCGCCGGACGTGCGCGCGCAGACTGTCGTGCCCCCTGGTGCGAGTGGTGGAACGATGGGCGCCCACGAGACGGTGGCACCCGCATCCGCGCTCTCCGCATCGGCCAAGGCCGACGCGATGGACGCGATGCACGAGAAGGGCATCAAGGCCTTTCCCGCGAAGACGGAAGGACGGGGAAACCAGATACTCGAGCCGCGGATGGAGAAGGGCGTCAAGGTCTACGACATCACCGCCAAGGTCGTGCAGTGGGAGGTCGAGCCCGGCCGCAAGGTGGAAGCCTGGGCGTACAACGGCGTCGTGCCCGCGCCACAGATCCGCGTGCGCGAAGGCGACCGGATGCGGCTCATCCTCAAGAACGAGCTGCCCGAATCCACGTCCATCCACTTCCACGGGTTCGAGCTGCCGAACAATCAGGATGGTGTCCCCTTCATCACGCAGCCGCCCGTGAAGCCCGGACAGTCATATACGTACGAGTTCACCGTGCCGAACGCCGGGTCGCACATGTACCACTCGCATCACAACGCCGCCAAGCAGGTCGGGCTCGGACTCCTCGGCGCAATCATCGTCGAGCCGCGGCGGCCGCGCGCGATCGAGAAGGTGGACGTCGACTACGTCATGATCCTCAATGATGGCGCGCACGGATACACGCTCAACGGCAAAGGCTTTCCGGCGACGGAACCGATCTCCGCGAAGCTCGGCCAGAAGGTGCGCGTGCGATTCATGAACGAGGGGATGATGATCCACCCCATGCACCTGCATGGCATGCACATGACGGTGATCGACAAGGACGGATGGCCCCAGCCGCAGCCATGGAAGTGCGATACGCTCAACATCGCACCCGGCGAGCGATGGGACGTGATCGTGAACTGCAACAACCCCGGCACCTGGGCGTTCCACTGCCATATCCTGCCGCACGCCGAGAGTGATCATGGCATGTTCGGCATGGTGACGGCGCTCATCGTCACGGCGTAAGATGGTACAGACCAGAATGTCTCCGACCCCTCGTATCGAGCCGCCGCCTCGTATGCCCGCTCCCGCCGCGTCCGACGTCATTCGTGTCATCCTCGCCGACGATCATCTCGTCGTGCGCGCAGGGCTCAAGGCATTGCTCGGCGCGACGAAGGACATCGAGGTCGTCGGTGAGGCGACGAACGGGCGCGACGCGCTGGTGCTGGTGGAGCGCCTCACGCCCACCGTGGCCGTGCTCGATCTGGACATGCCGCAGATGGACGGACTGACGGCGACCAAGGAAATCGTCGCTCGCGCCAACGGCACGCGCGTGCTCATCCTCACCATGCACACGGAGGAGGAGTACCTCGTGACCCTGCTCGAGGCGGGAGCGGCCGGCTACCTGATGAAGAACGCCGCCGATCGCGAGCTCGCCGACGCGGTGCGTGCCATCGCGGCCGGCGACATCTATGTGCAGGCGTCCGCGTCGCGCACGCTGGCGCGCGCCGTGTCGCGCCGGAACCAGCACGTCGAGGAGCGCGACCGCTATCAGCAGCTCAGCGAGCGTGAGCGGGACGTGCTGGTTCTCGTTGCCGGCGGCTATTCCGCGTCGGAGATCGGCGAGAAGCTGTTCATCAGCCCCAAGACGGTGGAGACGTACAAGCAGCGGATTTCCGAGAAGATGGGTCTCTCGCATCGCGCCGACTACGTGCAGCTCTGCCTTCGTCTGGGGCTGCTCCAGGCCACCTGAGGTGACATCGTGACAGCGGTTCTGCCGGTCCTCCGTGTGCTCGGTGACGCAGAATGTCGCGCGCTACTCGCGCGGCATCGCGTGGGACGCATCGCCTACTCGCATCGCGATCGCGTCGACATCGAGCCGGTCACCTTCGCGTACGACGGCGACTGGCTGTTCTGCCGAACGAGCGTCGGCAGCAAGCTGTCGACGCTCGCGCACAACCCCTGGTGCGCGTTCGAGGTGGACGAAGTGCACGCGATGTTCGACTGGACCAGTGTCGTGGTGAAGGGAAGCTTTCATCTGCTCGACCCGGAACTCGGCTCTCCCGATACCTACCGTCGCGCCTTCACACTGCTCTCGTCACTCGTTCCCGGCACCTTCTCGTCGGACGATCCCGTACCGCACCGCACCATCCTGTTCGGCATCCATGCGGCGGAGATCACCGGGCGAACGTCGTCCACCGACCGGGAATAAGGCGGCGTGTCCGGCATGGTCGGGGCTCGTTCTTCGACTGTGAACCGCTCGTACATGAGTCGCCCGACGGTCATCGCCGCCCTCGCTGCGGTGACGCTCCTCGCGGGTGGTGCCGCCCGTGTCGCCGGGTACGGCGAGCGGGTCGAGCACATCTGGATCGTTGCGGTCCTCCTGCTGGGCGCCCCGATCGTGTGGAAAATGCTGGTGGCGGCGCGCCACGGTCGCTTCGCCACCGACCTCGTTGCCGCAGCGGCGATCATCGCCGCAGTGCTGTTGCGCGAGCCGCTTCCGGGGCTCGTCATCGTACTGATGCAGACCGGCGGCGAGGCACTGGAGCGATACGCTGAAGGGCGGGCCTCCGCCGCTGTGCGTGAGCTGGAGGCGGCATTTCCGCGCCATGCTCATCGGCTGAGTGGCTCCGGCACCGAGGACATCGACGCGAATGCGGTGGCAGTCGGCGACACGCTGCTGCTCCGGCCTGGCGAGCTCGTCCCCTGCGATGGCGTCGTCGTCGGCGGGATCTCCGATGTCGACACATCGTCGCTCACCGGTGAGCCCATTCCGATCGCGGCGTCCAGCGGCGTTCGACTCCTGAGCGGATCGCTGAACGGTGCTGGATCGCTGACGATGCGATCGACCGCACTCGCGGGTGCCAGTCAGTACGCGCGTATCGTGGAGCTCGTGCGCAGCGCACAGGCCACGAAGTCACCTCTGCAGCGCGTTGCCGAGCGCTACGCGGTGTGGTTCACGCCACTCACTGCGCTCGCCTGCGCCGTGACGTACTACGCGAGCGGCGACTGGACGCGCGTGCTGGCTGTGCTCGTCGTCGCCACCCCCTGCCCACTCATCCTCGCGCCGCCCGTGGCCGTCGTCGCGGGAATCAACCGCGCGGCGCGACGTCAGATCATCGTGCGCAACGGCGCCGCGCTCGAACAGCTCGGGTCCATCACCACCGCGGTGTTCGACAAGACGGGCACGCTATCGGTGGGGCGACCCGCATTGCAACGGATGGACGCCGTCGACGGCCTTCCCGAGGGTGATGCGCTGCGCATTGCAGGAGCTCTGGAGCAGTCGTCGAGCCACCCACTTGCTCGCGTCGTCGTGCTCGCAGCTGCGCAGGGCGCGGCCACGCTTCCGGTTGCCTCAGAGGTCGTGGAATCTGCCGGCCAGGGCATCACGGGAATGGTGGAGGGCCGTCGGGTGCACGTGGGGAGCGGAAAGTATGTGGCCGCCGGTGCGCCGGCCGATGCGATGATGATGCGCGCCGCACGCGAGGCCGACCCCGGTCTCAAGTCATTCGTCGCCATCGACGGTCGGCTCGTGGGAGTGATGCACTTTGCGGATACGCTCCGCCCGGATGTCGGCGCGCTGCTGGCGCGGCTCGCGCGCCTCGGTGTGCGGCGCACGATCCTGCTCTCGGGTGATCACGACGCCACGACCCGCGCCGTGGCAGAACGCGTCGGCATCACCGAGGTGCGCGGCGACCTGATGCCGGAGGACAAGGTTGCGGCGGTGAAGCAACTCGTGCGCGATGGCGAAGTGGTGCTGATGGTTGGCGACGGGACCAACGACGCGCCGGCACTGAGCGCGGCCCACGTGGGAATCGCGCTTGCGGGTCACGGCGGCGGAATCACCAGCGAAGCGGCCGACGTCATTATTCTGTCCGATGAGCTCCAGCGGGTCGGTGAGGCCATCGCCATCGCGCGCCGCACCACCCGAGTCGCCCGGCAGAGCATCTGGGCCGGTCTTGGATTAAGCGGCATCGCGATGATCTTCGCGGGCGTCGGCATGATCCCGCCGACCGCGGGCGCCTTGTTGCAGGAGGCGATCGACGTCGCCGTGATCCTCAACGCGCTCCGCGCGAGCCGGTGAGGTGACGTCGGCGGCACACAGCGCCGCCGACGCCCGATCTACCGCGCCATCGCCCTGGTTGCCGTGACCCGCCGCGGTGGCACGATGAGCATGGAGTAGCGGCCGTCACGCACCAGCTCCGTGCTGACACTACCCAGCATCCATCGGTCGAGCCGGCCGCGACGGGCGCTGCCTGCCGCGATGAGGTCGCAGCGAGCGCCGGACGAGTATTCGAGCAGGGTCGTGGCGACTGGTGCATTCAGTGCCCGATGCAGCACCACCTGATCGATCGTGACCGTGTCGGTTCCGAGCTGCGCCCGGTACCGCGCGAAGCCCGCTGCGACGCCGAGCTTGTGGACGACCGCTTCACCGTCATCGGGAAGGTCGAAGGAGACCGGGGGCGAATAGGCGAGCACGATGCTCCCCCCGTCCGCCACGATGGTGCGCGCCACACGTGCCGCGGCGAGACTCGACTGGCTGAAGTCCACGGCCGCGAGCACTCTCGTCGGGAGAGCAAGTGCGTCGCCGACGACGCCGAGTACGGGACAGGCTGCGTGGCGCATGACTTCCAAGGTCGTCTCGTCCTGCATCGCGCGCTCGAGATATCCATGTCGCCGCAGTCCCACAATCACGAGCGCGGCGCGCAGCCGACGGGCCTCTTGAACGATCACACGAGCGGGTGATCCAAGCGCGACCCGGATCTTCCACTCGATTGGCGTGCCGATGGCCTGCCCGAGCTCGGCGCGCACCGAATCGACCTGCTCGGCGTGTACCGACGGACTCGCCATGGCATCGGCGATGCCGACGGCCACATTCATTCCCGCCGGCATGGGCCCGGAGCTCGAGTCGATCACATGGACGACCTGAATCACCGCGCCGCTGCGCGCCGCGAGCGCCGACGCAGTCCGCGCCGCGGCATTCGAGGCGGGAGAGCCGTCCGTGGCGAGTAGCACCACGCGACCAAAAAGCGACGGAAGCGTGAGTGGCGTGGGATCGCTGACGGGCTTGGGGGCGACGGAGAGAACGGCGGTCATGGAACCTCCAGGGCACTCGGGAAAGCACGATCCGAAGCCGATCGCGCATACCTGCATTCGGGCGTTCGGACGAAAGAAACTTCCGCCTACGCGCTCCGGGTGTCGGCCATTTCACCACGCCGTGTCAGGAGAAGTCCCATCGTCGTGCAGAATCGCGAGAGTTCCCCCATCAGCGGATGCAGAATCCCCGACACGATTACCGGCCTCCTCCTGACATCTGTGTGCCGGGGGAACGCCGATGTTCCTATCGAGAACAGAAGCCGACTCCAACACGAGGTTCGCCCGTGCTGATTCCCCTGTCCGATAATGCGCCACTCGCGCGCCGTTTCCTCAGCAACGAGGACGGCCTCATTCCCATCGCGGTGACGACGGCGGCCACATTGCTACCGTCGCTGGAGAGACTTGTACCCGGACGACGACGGGATCCGCTCATTCCGCCCTCCCTCGTCGTCTCGCCAGGATCTCGAACCATTCGGAACACGCTCCTCATCGTCGCGACGGCCGCCGCGCTCATCGCGGCGTCAGGACTGATCGGCTGCACCATGCCGGCAGACGCCAAGGAACTCGGCGGCGCGGCCATCGTGCCGGTGCGCACGGCCTCCAGCGAGATCGTCGGACAGGAGATCGCCGTTCTCACGATGGCCCCCAACGTCCCCGCCCCCATCACGCGGACGCACGCCACGAAGGTCATCGTCAACCTCGACGTGACCGAGAAGACGATGCGTCTGGCGGACGGAGTCGACTACACGATGTGGACGTTCGGCGGTTCGGTGCCGGGCACGTTCATCCGTGTGCGTGAGGGTGATCTCGTCGAGATGCACCTGAAGAACGCCGCGACCAGCACCATGCCGCACAACATCGACCTGCACGCGGTGACCGGACCCGGCGGCGGCGCGCACGCGTCGCTCACGCTACCGGGCCACGAGACGGTGTTCACCTTCACCGCGATGAATTCCGGACTCTACGTCTATCACTGCGCCACGTCGCCCGTGCCGATGCACATGGCCAACGGGATGTACGGCATGATCCTCGTCGAACCCAAGGCGGGCCTCTCGACGGTCGACCGCGAGTACTTCGTCATGCAGAGCGAGTTCTATACGAAGGGGAAGTTCGGCGATGAGGGGCTGCAGACGCTCGACATGCAGAAGGGCATCGATGAGAATCCCACCTATGTGGTCTTCAACGGAAGTGTCGGCGCCCTCACCGGCACGAAGGCGCTGCAGGCGAAGGTCGGTGAGCGAGTCCGACTCTTCGTTGGCGACGCAGGGCCGAACCTCACGAGTTCGTTCCACGTGATCGGCGAAGTTTTCGACAACGTGTATGCCGAAGGGGGCACCGTCGCGACGCACAATGTGCAGACGACGCTCATCCCCGCCGGCGGCTCGGCGATCGTCGAGTTCGGCGTCGAGCAGGCGGGCGATCTCATTCTGGTGGATCACTCCATCTTCCGCGCCTTCAACAAGGGAGCGCTGGGCGTGCTGACGGTCAGCGGACCTGCCGACGCCAAGGTATTCGCCGCGGTGAAGGGCAGCAGTCCTGCTGCTCGCTGATCGCGCGACCACGAATCACGCGAAAAACCCGGACCATCGATGCGCTCGCGTCTCGCCGCCTTCCTTGCGCTGTTTGTCATGGCGTTGCCCGGGACCGCGATGGCGTTAGCGGGCGTACGGCGCGAGTCCGTGCGCCCCACCAGCACGCGCCACATGGCGCGGCTCCCCGCCGGCACCTACCGGAGGCTTCACACCATGCCGGGCGAAGGCGCCGTGCGCGTGGCCGCCTTCGCCCTCGACCGGCTGCCCGTCACGCGCGCCGAGTTTCTGGAGTTCGTGCGCCGGCATCCGACATGGCGGCGAGACTCGGTGGGTGCGCTGCTTGCCGAGCGCTCGTACCTGGCGCAGTGGCCAGGCGTGCTCGACGCGGGGAGCGGACGCGACCTCCAACGTCCGGTGACCGGGGTGTCCTGGTTCGCGGCGACGTCGTACTGCGCCGCGCGTGGCAAGCGGCTCCCGACATTGGATGAATGGGAGTACGCGGCAGCCGCGAGCGCGACGCGACCCGATGCGACCGGCGATCCGGCCTTTCGCCGAGCGCTGCTTGGGCTCTACGCGGCGCGATCGCCAGCACGGCTTCCCATCGCCGGATCCGGCGCCGCGAACGTGTATGGCATCCGCGACCTGCACGGCGCTGCATGGGAATGGACGCGCGATTTCAACTCCAGCCATCGCCTCTACTGCGCCAGCGGCGCGATCGGCGCCGCTGACCCCACCAACTATCCCGCCTTCATGCGCTCTGCGCTCCGCGCTGCACTCACTGCCCGAGCCACCCTGGACGGACTCGGCTTCCGCTGCGCCGCCGATCAACCGGTTTGATCGTGCGGCCGCCACCCGACTTCCTCTCGCACAGACCCTCTCGACCATGACAAACCATACCACATCAGTGCCTTTCGCACGGGTCACGGCGGCATGCACTGTCAACGAGGTCCTCAGTCGGTACCCGTCCACCGCGCCGATCTTTCATGAGCTCCGCCTCGACACCTGCTGCCGCGCGAATTCGACGCTGCTCGACGCCGCCGCATTCGCTCGAACCGATCTTCGCATTCTGCTCTCGATGCTCGAGGCATCGGCGCACGAGTCGTTCGCCGGCACCGGGCACGCGGGTCACCGCTGATGGAGTGGTTCGTGAAGGCATTCCTGAAAGCCAGCCTTGCGTCGCTCGCGCTCGGCGTCAGCCTCGGCCTCGCGATGGCAGCACATCCACCGTGGACCATCCATCGCGTCGCGCACATGCACCTCGTGTTGCTCGGATTCGTGACGATGATGATCTACGGCGTCGGCTACCACGTGGTCCCGCGCTTTGCCGGCCATCCGCTGCACAGCGCGCGCGCCGCGGGCTGGCACTGGTGGAGCTCGACCGCGGGCCTCGCATTCATGATCGTGGGATTCATGCTGCGCGCCGTGCTCCCGTCGTCGGGTACATGGATATTGGTCGCGGGAGGAAGTCTGTCCGCGATTGGTGCGTACCTCTTCGTCTACGTCATCTGGCGCACCGTGGACGGCTCGCCGGCTGCACGGGCGGCGGTGGAGCACGCGCGTGAGTCGGCGAACGCGGCACGGCGCGCGCCGCTCCCGAACCTGGCGCTCCGCTCGAAATGACGTAGCTCCGGAGGTGCGGGGCACGTGGCGGGCGATTTAGCTTGCGGGACGTCCTCCCCGTGAGCGGATCACCTGTCATGACGTCGATAAATCGCCCGGGCCCGGCCCAGCGCGTGGTAACATGGCTGCTCGATCGCGCGGACCGCCCGAGCGGATTGATCGTGCTCGTGGTGCTGGCGCTGCTCGAGGCGACGCTGTTCCCCGCGCCCACCGAGGCCATGCTGCTCGCGCTCGCGATTGCCCGACCGGCGCGCGCATGGTGGCTGGGTGCAGTCGCCGCCGTCGCCTCGGCGGCGGGCGGCATCATCGGCTATGAGCTCGGATTGGCGCTGTTCGAGGAAGTCGCGCGGCCCGTGCTCGCGTCGCGCGGATTGCTCGGGCAGTTGGACGCACTCGGGACGCTGTACCGCGACAATGCATTCGTCGCGCTGCTCAGCTCCGGTTATACGCCGATTCCGTACATGCTGTACACCATGACCGCGGGCGCCTTCGACGTGCCGCTCCCTACATTCATCCTGGGCTCGCTCGCGGGACGTGCGCTCAAGTACGCCCCCCTCGCGGCGCTCGCGTACTTCCTGGGTCCTGCAGCGCGGACCTACGTAGAGCGCTACGCGGGATGGGTCGTGGCGGCGGTCGTCGCGGCCACCGCCGTATTTTTCCTGCTCGCACGCTGAGCGCCGACACTCATCGCCAATCGTTGCCGGGTCCTCGGCGTCGCGATATGATCATGCCATCATCAATGGAGTACTCATGGGTATCGCCATTCTACTGATCGTCGTCGCCGCGCTGGCCGCACTTGCCCGCGCATCGTTCAAGGTCATCGGACAAGCCGAAGTCATGGTGATCGAGCGGCTGGGCCGCTTCAATCGCGTGGCGCGCTCAGGATTGAACGTGCTCATCCCGTACGTCGAGCGCCCGAAGTCGATCGACGTGCGCTACTTCGAGATCGCCGTCGGTGGAGTGAAGAAAATCACCGCCGGCTCGACGAACCGGATCGACCTGCGTGAGCAGGTGCTCAATTTTCCGAGCCAGCCGGTGATTACCAAGGACAACGTCACAATCGACATCGACGCCGTGCTGTATTATCGGGTCGCCGACCCGCAGAAGGCGACGTATGCGGTGCAGAACCTGCCGTACGCGCTCGAGACGCTCACCAAGACGACACTCCGCAATATCGTCGGCGAGATGGAGCTGGATTCCACGCTCGCCAGCCGCGACGCCATCAATACGCGCATGCGGGAGGTGATCGAGGAAGCGGCCATCGGTTGGGGCGTGGATCTCACCCGCGTGGAGCTCCAGGCGATCGAGCCGCCGCGCGACATTCAGCAGTCGATGGAGCTGCAGATGCGCGCCGAGCGTGAGCGACGGGCCGCGGTGACCAACGCCGAGGCGGGAAAGCGCGCCGCCATTCTCGAAGCGGAAGGCGTGCGCGAGTCCCAGGTTCGTCGTGCCGAAGGAGAGAAGGACGCCGCGATCCTGCGCGCGCAGGGACTCGCGACGGCGCGCCTGGCGATGGCCGACGCCGAGGCTGAGGCGCTCGAGCGCATCGCCAAGTCGCTGCCGGAGGGGCAGGCCGCGATGTACCTGCTCGGCCTGAAATATCTGGAGGCGCTGCCGAAGATGACGGAAGGAGCGGGTACGACCATCTTCTTGCCCGCCGAAGCGACGGGCGTGATGGGTGCGGTAGGTGGACTGCGCGAGCTGCTCGCGGGTAGTTCGAACCGACGGCCGCCGCCGTCACCGGCTGTGACGCCTCCGTCGCAAGCGCCCGCGCCACCCGCACTCCCGCACCTGTCGTCCGGCACCGATCCGCTGCGGCCGGATCGCTGATCGTGAGCACGAGCATTTCCCGCGAGCGAGCCGAGCGCATCGCTCGCGGCCATGCCTGCGATACGTGCGGGGAATACACGTACAAGAAGCTCGTCGTGAAGCCCGCACCCGACTCCATCCGCGACGAACTCGCTGCCGTCTGGATCGCCACCATGCTCTGCGGCGTGTGTGGCCGTCACCAGGAGCTCGGGCTGGATGCCGAAGGTGACGTGGTGTTCGTGAGCTGACCGTTGGGCCGCGGGCTCGCGCGCCGTGCATTGCGCGCCGATTTGCCGGTGGCGATGTTCCAACGCCCCTGGAGGGTTGGCAGAATGGCTATTGCACCGGTCTTGAAAACCGGCGTCCGCAAGGACTTCAGGGTTCGAGTCCCTGGCCCTCCGCTCGCGTCATCTGTGCGCTCGCGTCAGTTGAACGCTCGTGCGACCGCGCCACGTTGCTCCCGGTCATCGTGACCCATCGCAACTTCTTGCGCGCGCGTGGGCTAGCCTTCATGAATGGCCGATCAATGACCTCGTCCTACCGGGCCGCCGATGCGCTGCTCGAATCGGCGCAACTGGCCGATACGCCGGTCTTCGGCGACTTCTGCCGGCTTCTCGACAGCTATGTGCGCCACGGCATCGGTGGTCCGGCGCTGCTGCTCTCGTCAATGGCGGCTGCGGGTGAGACGAGGCGGCAGGGACTGGTGCCTGAGCGGATGCTCAGCGCCCTGCGTCTCGCCAGCTGCCGCTCGCCACGCGTCGAGCCGACGGCGTCTCTCGGCACGGCGGCAGACGACCGCCACTCACGCGCTGTCAAGCAGTTCCTCACGCAGTACTTCGCGCACTGACGACGGTCACCGGCTCGAGGATCTCGCTGGCGTTACGCCACGTTCAGCCGCTCGAATCCACGCCGTGAGCAGCTGACCCCGCACGTCGTTCCGCGAGCGCGCGGAGCGTGTCGTGAGCAGGACCATCGCGCCTCGCGCGTGGCGCACGTCGCCCATCTTGAGCGCCGCCACGACCGTTCCATCGCGCAACAGGTCGGGCGGAAGCCAGTCAGTACCCTGCCGAGCCGCCTCGATGAGGGGCAGCGATGCCCTGCTCACTCGAGAAAAATCGTGCGCGGCGAGTCCATGCAGAAACTCGACGGCGGCGCGCACCTCCGCAGGCGGCGACTGGGTGGCCAACGCACGCGCCACATCATCGTAGAAGCTGGTGTCGGCGATGCCACTGCTTCCCCCCGCCCGTGTCTCCTCCGCTTCGCGTACGGCGTCGACCCAGACGTGCCAATCCACCGGCGCCACGCCGGAGGCGAGCATGCGGCCCACTGCACGCGCGCGCTCGGCTGCTCCCAGCTGTGGCCCCGTCGCGCCCGCGAAGTCGTTCGTGAAGACGCGCGCACCGAGTGACATCGCCTCGAGCCGCGGTATGCCGGGAATCGGGTTGTGGATGGCGGCGGATCGCGCCACGCGACGTCCCTCGACGAGAGGCGCGAGCGCGAAGCGATCGCCGGACAGCCCGACGAATCCCATCGCGCCTTCCTTCAGGTACCGGCTTCGCTCGGCGCCGAGATCGAGGACCGGAAAGAAGTCGGAGTTGCCGCCGCCACCGCGCACGAGCGGCGCGAGTGTCTCGCTCGTGGCAATCTGTAGCGCGTCGAGCGTGGCCGGCGTGATCGGCAGCACGCGACGCAGGTCGTCCGCGATGCCGGGCAGGGCGAACACCGACCAGTCCGGCACCGGGAGGTGCGATTCGTTCGTGGCGACGATGAGGATGTCCTTGTTCCCCACCGAATAGATCGCGTACGCGGGAAAGTTGTCGGCGACCGAGCGCACGACACTGAGCACCAAGCCGTCGTTGATCTCGGAAAGGTGCAGCCACTGGCCGAACACGCCGCGCGGCGTGAGGAAGCGACGCACGTGCGCGTAGAATTCGGTGGTGAACAGGCCCGCCACGCCGGCGACCCACGGATTCGACGGCTCCGACAGGATGAGGTCGAATCGCTGCCCCTGCGACGCGAAGTACGATCGCGCATCCTCGATCGCGAACACGGAGCGGGGATCGTCGAAGACGCGCCGGTTCGCCGGACGGAAGGCGCGCGAGGCGCGCAGCATCTCGGGTTCGATCTCGATCGTCACGACCTTCGTGAGCCGAGGATTCCCGAGGAGAGTGTGGGACGACATTCCCGATCCCTGTCCCACCACCGCCGCGACGCGCGCCTGCGGCGCGTGCGACAGCGTGATGAGCGGAAGCAGCACCTGCGTGGACGCATCGAGGCTGAACGGCGCAGGAGTGCCCGGTGGCGCGAACCATTCCGTTCCGAGCGACGCATCGGGCTTGGCGTTGGTGGCCAGGGAGAGCCCTGCGCCGGAGCCGATGCGTCGCACGCTCACCGTCGCCGTCCGCCCGTCCGCGTAGAATACGACGTCTGGAGCCGACGGGCGGCGAATGGCGCCGTACCGGAAGACGCCACTGGTGAGCACCACGCGGTCGAACCGGGTCCGCACGCCCACGAGCCCGACGACGAGCGCCGCCGCGGCCACGGGTAACCACCGGCGGATGCGATACGGATCGTGCGCCCCGCGGCGCTCCTCGACGAGGAGCCATACTCCCAGCGCCACGTCGATCGCTGCTCCCGCCACGATCATCCATTTGAGGCCGAGCAGCGGAAGAAATAGCAGCGCGGCGAGTGTCACGCCGAGGATGGAGCCCAGTGTGTTGACGCCGTAGACGCGGCCCAGCGCCCGCTCCCCATTTGCGCCACGCAGCAGAAACCGGGTGATCAGCGGCAGCGTCATGCCCGCACAGATGGTGGCCGGTAGCATCACGACGAGGCAGAGCACGTAGCGCGCGATGTTGAAGCCGACATATCCCGCATCTTCTCGCGTGAATGCCGCCATGAAGGCGCCCATCCACTCGAACGATCGCGCGTACAACGGCAGCGTTGCGACGGCGAGCATTCCCATCGCCAGTTGCACATGCGCCAGCTGTTGAAGCGTGCGCCGATGCTGTCCGTTGCGCCGACGGATCACGAACGCGCCGATCGAGAGCCCGAGGATGAACGCAGACAGCATGAGCTCGAACGAGTGCGTCGCCGACCCGAGCACCAGCGACAGCATGCGTATCCACCCGATCTCGTAGATGAACGACGAGACGGCGGTCCCGAAGCTCACCAGCAGCATGAGCCGCGCAAGCCGCGCCGGGATCGCGTGCGCGAGCGAGGCTGACGCGTCCACCGGCGCGAGGTCGGCATCGGCGCGCGGCTCGACCATCGCGGTCCCGCCACGCCGCGACGCGACGAACGCTGCACCCGCGACGAGCAGGTTCACGATCGCTGCACACACCAATGTCCCCGGCAGGCCGTACCGGGCGATCAGCACGAAACCGGCGACGAGCACGCCCACCGCCGCGCCGAGCGAATTGGCGAAGTAGAGGAGCGCGATCGTCCGACCCGCCCGCTCCGGTGCCGGCCGCAGTGCACCGGCCACCATGAGCGGGAAGGTGGCGCCCAACAGGAGCGACTGCGGCAGGATGAGCAGCGCCGCGATGCCCCATTTCGTCAGGAGGTGCAGCGCTCCCGGGCCGAGGGCGGGAAAAGCGGAGTCATACGCGGTGTGCGTCGCCCACAGGAAGGCGTCATGAAACGCGAGCCCGATGAGGCCCACCGCCAACTCGACGACCGCGTACCACAGCAGCGGATTGCGCACGCGTTCGGCCCGGCGGCTCACGGCGAGCGCGCCGATCGACATGCCGCCGAGAAAGAGGACGAGCACGAGGACCTGCGCGTACGCCCCGTGTCCGACGAACAGCCCGAGGTATCGCGTCCAGATGGACTCGTAGACGAGCCCCGCGGCGCCGGACAGCACGAAGATGATGCAGAGGAAGAAGAGCATCCTCCGCTTCGACGCCTGCCCTGCGTCGGTCGTCACGCGCCGGAGCCCGAGGGTTGGCGCGGGTTGCTCCGGTCGCGCGCCAACAGTTAGATTCCGCCCTGGCCGCACCATGCGCGCCGCCTCTGGAGAGATGGCCGAGAGGCTGAAGGCACCGGTTTGCTAAACCGACATAGGGGGTCAACCTCTATCGAGGGTTCGAATCCCTCTCTCTCCGCTCCGAAGGCCCGTCGCAGCCGCGGCGGGCCTTCGTGCTTGTCACCCGCTCGGACCCATCATGGCCGCCTCCGTCCCCCGCCTCCGCTTCGCTCCCTCGCCCACTGGATATCTGCATGTGGGCGGCGCCCGGACGGCGCTGTTCAACTGGCTCTACGCCAGGAAATTCGGCGGGCAGTTCCTGCTGCGCATCGAGGACACCGACAAGGCGCGGTCCACCGACGAAAGCACCCGTGCCATCTTCGATGGACTCGAGTGGCTGGGCCTCCTGTGGGATGAAGACGTCGTCTACCAGGGAGCCAACGTCGATCGCAATCGCGAGGATGCGTACGCGATGCTCGCCAATGGCACCGCGTATCGCTGCTTCTGCACGCAGGCGGAACTCGCGGAGCGCCGCGCGGCGGCGGAGGCCAGCAAGGAAAGCTTCAAGTACGATCGCCGGTGCGATCGCCTGGACTCGTCAGAGATCGAGCGTCGCGTGACCAACGGCGTTCCGTTCACCCTTCGGTTCCGCGTCCCGGAGGGGACCACGTCGTGGGACGACCTCGTGCACGGCGAGATCGCGTTTCCCAACAAGGACATCGAGGACTTCATCATCCTGCGCGGTGACGGCACGCCCATCTACAACATGGCCGTCGTGAGCGATGACATCTTCATGCAGATCACAATCGTCATGCGTGGAGACGATCACATCTCCAACACCCCGAAGCAGATTCTGCTCTATCGCGCGCTCGGTTCGCCGCTGCCGAAGTTCGCGCACCTGCCGATGATCCATGGCCTGGACGGCAAGAAGCTCAGCAAGCGGCACGGTGCCACTGCGGTGAGCGATTACCAGCATCTCGGCATCCTCCCGGGTGCCATGCTCAACTTTCTCGCGTTGCTGGGCTGGTCGCCGGGCCACGACATCGAGGTGATGTCGCTCGCGCGGATGCAGGAACTGTTCGACACCGACGGCCTGCAGCGCAAAGCTGCGATCTTCGATCCGAAGAAGCTGGAGTGGATGAACGGGCAGCACCTCAGCCTGGCGCCAGTGGACGAGCTGGCGCTCATCGTCGGGCCGGCCCTCGAGCGTGCCGGACTCACGTCGGCAGCGGAGCTGGCCGATCGCGAAGCCTGGTATCACGCGTTGCTGGAGCTGCTCAAGGTGCGCGCGCGCACCACGGACGACATCGTGCGCCAGGCCGAACCGTTCTTTCGCGATGAGATCGGCTACGACGCGGAGGCCGAGGCGAAGCAGTGGAAGGACCGCGCAGCGACGAAGGCGTTGCTCGCTGGCGCGCGAGACGCCCTCGCGGCCCTGCCGTCGTGGGACGTGGAGGGGATGGAGGGCGCGCTTCGGGCGCTCGCGGAACGTTCCGGATTCGGCGACAAGGCCGGCCGTATCTTCCAGCCGCTACGTGTGGCGCTCACGGGCCTCAGCGTGAGCCCCGGCATCTTCGATGTGCTCGCGATGCTCGGGCGCGAACGATCGCTCGCGCGAATCCAGTCGGCTGTCGCCCATCTCGCTGACGCCCAGGCCTGAATCCGGCACGATTTCGCGCCGGCGCGAACGAGTGCGATGGTTGCGGCACAGGGGTTTGCCGCTACATTAGCGAAAGAAGTCAGCGGAGATCGGGTGCTCCCGCACCGGAGCCCCACCGCATACATGCCAGCGACGCCGGTGAGGATGCATGACCGAGCCACTCACTCCACTGGAACGTCGGGTCTACCACTACCTGATCGATTTCCTGTCGGAGAACACCTACCAGCCCAGCATTCGCGAAATCGCGAAGAAGTTTCGCATCAAGTCCACCAAGACGGTGTCCGATCTGCTCGGCGCGCTCTCGGTCAAGGGCTACATCGAGCGCGACCAGTCGCGCTCGCGCGGAGTGCGCATCGTCGGCTACGGCAACCAGTCGAGCACGCAGCCTGTTCCGTACTACGGTCGGGTGCATGCGGGTGAGCCGGCCCTCATCCCCGACCATCGTGTCGGCTATCTCACGATGGATCGCCGCTTCCTGCCGACGGACGATGTCTTCTTCCTGCGGATCAAGGGCGACTCGATGATCGGACGCGGCATTTTCGAGAACGATTACGTCCTCATCTCTCCGTCCACGCGCGCCAAGGACGGCGACATCGTCGCGGCGCGTCTCGGAGAAGACGCGACCATCAAGACGCTCACGCACAAGGGCGGCACGGTCGTGCTCGAGCCGGCGAACGAGAGCGAGCGGGCGATCGAGGTGGGCCCCAGGGACGATTTCGCGGTACTTGGCGTCGTCTGCGGTGTGTTCCGTCCATTCATGGAATCCACCATGCAGCCCATCCTGCCCACGACCGCGGATGCGGAACTGGTGAGCTGACGGTCGCGGGCGGGGAGAGTGCTGCCCCGCGGCGCGGGGCGACCTGCTCGCTGAGTGACGCTACTCCTGCCCCGCCTTGCCTTCCGCGATCAGGCGCTCGCGCCGCTCGCGATCCTTGCGCTCGCGAATCCGCTTCACCGCGCTCTTGAACTCGACGCTGTGGTACTGCGATTGCGCGTGTTCGAGCACCTCGCCGCGACGCGTGGTCACGAGGCGATCGGCGATGGTCTCGCCCGGATTTCCCTGAATGCGCAGCGGAAGTGCCGCGAGGACGGCGCTCGGGATGGAGAACTTCCCGAGATAGATCTTGTTCCCGTCGATGCCCCACTTCTGGTCGCCCTTCGCGTACGTCCAGTCACCGGGCTTGCGACCGGCCAGCGCCGCCGCCTTCGTGACAGAATCGTTGAAGGCGAAGACGAGCGCGCGTACGGTGCTGTCCACCCGCTGACCGTGCGTCTTCGGAATTGGAATGAACTGATGCGCGTCGGTGGACAGGCGCGGATCGGGGTCGTTCGGCACGACACCCGTGGCGGCACCCATCCCTCCGCCCACGCCGGTGCCGTCCACCGCTCCGCCCGTCGTCCCACCCACGGGCGGCGCGGCCGGCGTGATCCGCGCCGGCACGCGCGCCGGCGCAACCAGCCCGCGCTGCGGCACGACGGACTTCGCCGGTGCCGATGCGCCGCGTCCCCCCGATGCACCTCCAGCCGGAGCCACTCGCACGTACGTGATCTTCTCCACGGTTGGCGGGGGCCGCCTGATGCCGCTCGAGGAAAAATCGTAGTGGAATGCCGCGTTGGCGAGCGCCAACGCGATCGCGCCATGCAGGCCGAGCGAAAACAGCAGCGACCCGGACGGACGGCGCATCGACCTCACGAAACGCCCACCGCGGCCATCGTGCCGAGGAGCCTGCCCGCTCGGCGAGCCGCCTCGGCAATGCGTGCGGGCGACGTCACGAACGAGATGCGAAAGAATCCCTCACCCCCCGCGCCGAATGCCGAGCCGCCCATCACGACCACTCCCTCCTCGTCGAGCAACCGGTCGGCGAACGGCGCCGACGGCACGCCCTCCGGCAGTTTGATCCACAGATACATCGTCGCGCGGGGCACGTCGCACTCGAAGCCGGCTTGCCGAAACGCGGACACGGCCGCATCACGGCGCTCCTTGAACACCGCCACGTTCCCAGGTACGAAGTCAGCCCAGCTCTCCAGTGCAGCGACGCCGGCCGCCTGGATGGCCATGAATTGCCCCGTGTCGACGAACGACTTCACCTTGGCGAGCGTGTTGGCGAGCTCGGGGCGGCTCACCGCCCATCCGCATCGCCATCCCGTCATGTTGTACGTCTTGGACAGCGAGTGGAACTCGATCGCTACCTCGCGCGCGCCCTCGATCTCGAAGATGCTCGGCGGCACGTAGCCGTCGAACGCGAGTTCGCTGTACGCATTGTCGTACACGAGCAGGATGTCGCGCTCGCGGCATGTCCGGACCACGCGCTCGAGATAGTCCGTCGGCGCGATCGCCGCCGTGGGATTGTTGGGATAATTGAGATACAGGATGCGTGTGCGGCGCAGGACGTCGTCGGGAATCTCGTCCAGCTCCACGAGGAAATTCGTGCGCGGCCGCAACGCGTACCGATAGGGCTCGCCGCTGCCGAGCAGCGTGCCGCCCTGGTAGGCGTTGTAGCCCGGCTCCGGGATGATGCCCACCGCGCCCGGCTCCAGATACGCGAGCGCCAGATGCGAGATGCCTTCCTTGGACCCGATGAGCGGGACGATCTCCGTCATCGGGTCGGCGCGCACGCCGAATCGTGTCTGCATCCACGCGCTCACCGCTTCACGATACGGCACGTGTCCCATGCCGAAGCCGTACCGACCGAGGGCCGGCTCGCGAACGGCCTGCACCATCCGCTCGACGACGGCTCTCGGCGGATCGAGGTCCGCGTCGCCAGCGCCCAGATCGATGACGTCGACGCCCCGCGCGACCAGCTCCCGCTTCTTCTGCGGAATCTTCGCGAGCGGATACTCGGGCAAGATGGCGAAGCGCGGCGCGTACGGGGGCACTAGGAATCGCTGATGACAGGGTTGCTGACTCGGCTCAGACCGTCGATCTCCACTTCTACCACGTCGCCGGGATGAAGGGTCCCCACGCCTTCGGGCGTGCCGGTGAGGACCAGGTCGCCGGCCTCGAGCGTCATCACTGCGGAGATGTAAACGAGTACGGCAGGAATGTCGAACACCAGCTGCGTGTAGCGCCCTTCCTGACGCGCCGTCCCGTTCACGCGCGTCCGCACCACGAGCGACGCGAGATCCGCCGGTGCGGCCGCGATCTCGCCGACCGCACAGAATGTGTCGAATCCCTTGGCGCGCGTCCATTGCGAATCGGACTTCTGGAGATCGCGCGCCGTGACGTCGTTCGCCGCCACGATGCCGGCAACGGCGCCACGCGCCTGGGCCAGACTGGCTCGGCGGAGTCGGGACGCGATCACCACCCCGATCTCGCCCTCGTACTCCACCTGCTTGGACACGCTCGGGAGCCGAATGGATTCTCCGTTTCGGATCAGGCTCGAGGGCGGCTTGAGAAAGATCAACGGCTCGCTCGGCACGTCGTTGCCGAGCTCCCTGGCGTGCGCAGAGTAGTTCCGCCCTACGCAGACGATTTTGGTGGGCTGGAGAGGTGGCATGCTCGAAACCTAATGATGGGAGCACACGCGTTCACGCGGCGCTTACTCGCCGGCCGCCCGAAGGCGCGCGCGTTCGCCATCGTGTCGCCGACATCCAGCGTGGTGCCATCGAGACTCATGACCAGCCACCCGCGATATCACGCGCCGGGCGTGCCCGCCTAGGCCACCGGCGCGACGACCGCCCGATGCAGCGCCTCCAGCGGCGCCGCGCCCAAGCGGGTCCGCGCCTGCGAGATCTCCGATTTGCTCGGCATCGTGGTGGCCGTCGGATCGCCCAGCCACCGCGCGCCTTCCGTCAGGCAGCGCAGCACCTCGTGCGTCGAGAAGTCTGTGTAGAGCGCGAGCGCGATGACGTAATACACCACTTCATGCGCCGGGAGGTCTCGCTCCCGTTCACTGAAGCGCTCCGTGTCGAACAACACTTGTTCCACGACGTCCATGGGGAACTGCGACGTCAGCACCCCAAGACTGATATGATCCGTCGGGCTCCCCGCGCGCAAATCGGCAGTCGTCCGAGCCATGCGACCTCACGGTGCCGTCGAACGGCGAGGTAACACCGATCCAGTAAACTGAACAGTTTCGGTCCTAGGGCAAGGGTAACACAACGGTGCGTGATAGCTGCGCCCCGTGGGGCTGCTCTACCACGACCGTCACACGTCGCGCAGGAAGACTTGCAAGAAGCTCTTCGTGTCGCAGCTGAATAGGCATTTGAGTGCAGTTGCCCCCCCTTCTCTCTCCGACGAATCGCAAGCGCAACGAGTCGCCGCTAGCAGATTTCTCCACTCGCTTCAGCACTTGGCATCCGCTGGAGCCTACAAGGCCGAAAAAACGTACAGGTACTAGACCCGCCGGATCACCGGTCACGCCGACCACGATGCTGTCAACGGAGATAACGAACTCGGCCCTGCTCGGTGACGTCAGTCCGCATGCCGTACTCAAGGCGCCAACGACGCAAACACCGATGACGGCGCGGAATCGGCACAACGTTATTGAAAACTTTGGCTGTGTGCTCATGACATTGGGTAATACGGGGATACTGTGGCAATCGCTATGGCAATCGCTCGAAATCTCGTGCATGGAGAGAACAACTCCTTACGGCCCGCACTGAAACGTTGTGTCGTACGGATCAATAGCAACATCATGATACGCGGAGGAAGTTCGGCCCACGCCATCGAGAACACGTAGTTCTAACGTCAAAGACGAAGCGCCGCCGGCTGTCCCACTGTACACCTCGTCAACGCTCACGACCGCATTGTCCCGCCGCCACTCGAAGGAATAAGGGGGCTGGCCGCCCGCCCGGACGGAGATCCAAGTGCAGCTGGAGTACGGTCCCATGGTAGACGGTCCACCGATTCCAAGCGTCAGCTCTAACTGCCGACTATACAACAAGCGATTGGGCGAACCAGAGCCCAAGCCGCTGAGCACGTTAAATGTGCCCTTACCAACGACCTCATTGGCGACTGCGGTTGGCGAAGCGCCGGGGTACAGTTGCAAATACAATGCAGCGACTCCGCTTGTCACGGCTGCTGCAACTGACGTACCACCCCCATAATCCACACCCGCAAAAAGATCAACACAAGAGCCGAAATTGCTGTAGGTGTGACGCGCGTCGGCAACACTCGTAGCTCCAACCGTGATCAACGAGCCAACATGTGCGGGAGAAAAGCCACATGCATCATCACCTACTAGGTCATCGCCACCATTTCCGGCTGACACGACGACCGTGACACCACGATCTCGCGCGTAGACGGCGGCGTCGTCAACAGTGAAGCCGCAGAAAGGGCCGAAGCAATCCTTGGAAGCGCTGTAGTTAATTATGGCGGGACGCGGGCTGTAGTCCGCGATAAACTCCATGGCAGAACTCGCAGCCCCTGAACTAAACGAGCCGCAATCTCCACTATCATTTACTCGAGCCGAATGAATTATTGCATTTCGAGCGACCCCGGTGGTAGATCCAGCTGCCGCTTTTGCCATGTTAGTTCCGTGCGGATTTGTCGCGCAACTCTCAAACGGGTTCTGTCCATTGTATGTAAAGTAAAAGCTCGTGTTTACGCGACCAGTCAGCTCCGGTTCGTTGACGTTCACGCCGTTGTCTACCACCCAGATATGGACCCCAGTCCCAACCACGGACCATTCATAGGTGCCTGTGAGCGGCAGCGTGCGCTGATCCATGCGATCTAGGTGCCCGGTGGCTGAGTATTGAGTCGTATCACCGACACCCGCGAGCGGAATGGCAACGTCAGCTTCGATATAGCGAATTCGACGGTCGGCGCGAAGCGCTACGACGGCAGAATCGGATAGCTCACCCCAAAAACCGTTCAAACCTGGCATGACCTTATAGATCTTCCCGTTGAAACGGCCGACGAGCTCGCGAGACACTCGATCAGCATCTTTCATGTCGGCGGCAAATCGCACGATGTAGCGGCCTGCAAGCCGTTTGGAATTGTTCATCTCCAACAGTCGAGCCAAGGTGTCAGTCCCAACAATTGCCGAGCTGTTCCGGGATGCGGCTAGATCAACCTGTAGCTGCGGGCCTGACAGATTATTTTGTGTATCACATCCAGCAGCAATAACGAGCAGGCAGAGCATGCCCACTTTGCGGTAGCGGCTCAGTGAATAGGTATAACTACCGGGTCTCCCAGTGTCATGATCGGTTGAGCGTACTTCCTGTTGTGCCGATGCGTCGCTTGAGAGTGACAAGTATTCCTTAATAATGATGAAAAGGTGATAAAACTGAGACTATGAGTCTCTTCGCATTCGCAACTTTCTCCATCCGTCGAGCCTGCCCATTGCTTCATGCAAAACGTTGGCGGACGCAGGCGCTGAAGAATGCTTAGATCAGCGCGAGAGATCATAGCACACATTCTTCCTAAGGAATGTGGCGTTAATCACATGTTTACCCATCCGCTCGCTATCAGGGTTTTGTAGAATCAGCTGGCAGGGGGTGCCATTTGCGCCGCGGTGCCGCTAAGGAAGTTCTGAACAGGTAGGCAATGTGGGGCCACCCGGAGCCCGTTGTCTCCGCATTTGCATCTCAGCGCGTGCGGCGGACCGACGTGCTCCTATTTTTGGCGCGTTGGCGCCCATTCTCGGGCGTTTTACGCAGCCGGCGCCGGTCGCGCTGACACTACGTGCCCTGCGGCAGTAATCGATGCCGCACCTGGTACAGGTTGGCGAGCGCGAACGTGGCCAGCACGCGCGTCGTGTTCTTCATCAGCCCGCGGTACCGCATCTTCATGAAGCCCCACGAGCACTTCACGACGCGAAAGACGTGTTCGCCGCGGGCTCGCACGCGCGAGCGGGTCGCGTTGATCGTGTCCCACTTCGCGCTCCGCTTGCCACTCTTGTTCACCCGGTACCAGCCTCCGCTGCACTCCCAGTTCAGCTTGTCGTCCGCCTTGTCGTCGGCCTTGTCGCCGTACAGCGTCGTCTCTTGGCCATGCAGCAGGGCGGGCAGTTGAATGATGTCTGCCTGGGCCGCGTCGGTCGTCGTCACTGTGTGCACCAACCCCTACGTGTCCGTGCCCACGTGCACCTTTATCCCGAAGTGCCACTGGTTCCCTTGCCGCGTCTGGTGCATCGCGGGATCGCGCGTGCCCGTGGCGTTCTTCGTCGAGCTCGGCGCCGCGATAATCGTCGCATCCACAATCGTCCCCGCCTTGAGCAACAGCCGCTTCTTCTCGAGCAGCGTCCGCACGGCTGCGAACACCTGCGCCGTGAGCTGGTGAGCCTCCAGCAGATGAGGGAACCGCAGAATCGTCGATTCGTCCCGCACGGTGTCGTCGCCCAACTCCACCTTGGCGAATCGACGCATCGACTCGCCGTCGTACAGCATGTCCTCCGCCTGCGGGTCCGAGAGATCGAACAATGCTGCAGGAAGTACACGCGAAGCATCGTCTCGAGCGGCAGCGGGCGTCGCCCCCGACCGGCCCCGGCAGAGTACGGCGCCACCAGCGCGAGCAGCCGCGCCCATGGGATCACGGCGTCCATCTTGGTCAGGAACCGCTCGCGGCGCGTGACCTTGCCCTTAATGTCGTACGCCACACTACCCAACGTCCGCTGCTCGCCCATGACATCGGCCTCGCTCGAGAAGTCGCCATCTCAGGTGCAGCGCCGCAGTACAAGAACCGCACGACGGTTACGACCCGTGCAGAGGTTCCCTAGCGCCCCGACGCGAAAAAGTCCTGGACCTGCCGCGCGAGAGCGTCCCATCTGCCGATCGCGCGACGCGACGGCGGCAGCGCCTCGAGCAGCCCGCGCCCGTAGCGCTTCGTCACGATGCGCGAATCTCCGATCACCACGACCCCACGATCGGTGCCGGTTCGGATGAGCCGTCCGAATCCCTGCTTCAACCGCAGCGACGCGTGGGGAAGCATGTACTCGACGAATGCATCTCCGCCACGCGCGGCGATCGCCTCGCACTGCGCGGCGGTCATCGGGTCGGTCGGCACGCGGAACGGCAACTTCGCGATCACGAGGCCGCGTAGCGCGTGCCCCGGGACGTCGACACCTTCCCAGAACGATGCGGTCCCGAGCAGGATCGCGCGTCCCGACTCGCGAAAACGCCCAAGCAGTGCGTCGCGACTCTCGTCGCCGTGCACGAGCAGGGGCCATCGTCGCTCGGTGCCGCGCGCGCGAAGCTCGTTCGCAAGCTGTCGCACCTCGCGGTGGCTCGTGAACAGGACGAACAGCCCTCCATCCGACGCAGCGGCGACGTCGAGAATGATGCGGGTGATGCCGGCACGATGCCCATCCGGGTCGACATTCGGCGCCGGGACGTCGCTGGGGATGGCGAGCAGCGAGTGGGTCTCGTACGCGAACGGTGAAGGAAAGACGGCGGTGGTGGGCGTGAGCTCGGGATCGTCAAGCCCGAGTCGCGCCGCGAGGAAGTCGAACCGGCGTGCGTCAGCGGCCACATCGCCTCGCGATGCGGTCAGCGTCGCGCTCGTGACGATGACGCTGTCGAGCCGCTTGAACAGATCCTCACGCAGGATCGGCGCGAGGTCGAGCGGCACCGACGACACCACCACACTGCGCTCGCGCCCGCGCGCCTCCACCCAGCGCACGCTGTCGTCGTCGGGCGGCGGCACGAGCGCGCGACGCAGGCCGTCGCCCGCCGATTGCAGCCGTCGCGCGACGGAGCGCATCTCGTTGAGAAGCGGGGCGAGCTGCTCGTCCAGCGCCGTGCTGCCCTCGATGCGCTCGCGCACGAGACGCAGTCCCTCGCCGAGGAGCTCAATGGCGGCGAGCGTGTCGTCGAGCGAGACGGTCAGCCCGGCCGCCCAGATGCGGTGCGAGGCGAACGCATGGGACAGCCGCACGACGAGCTGACCCTCCTCCTGCAAGAAGATGTCGAGCAGGTCGAACAGCAGTGCACTCTTGTTGCGAAGTCCCTCCACCGCGGGCGCCAGTCGCGCCTCCACGAGGTCGAGGCTCGCGGTGCTGAGCAGGTCGCGGCTCGCCGACAGTCGGGTGGCGAGCGCGGGGAGCAGACCCTTCCCGCGGCGGTCGAGGCGATTGACGAGCCGCAACAAGCCGCGGCGCGTGACGGTGGCGCCGAGATGCGTCGCGGCCGCATCCTCAAGGTGGTGCCCTTCGTCGACGATGAGCCGCCCATACGCGGGCAGCACGGCCGCGTCGTCCCAGTTCTGCGCGACGCGACGCACCGCCAGGTCGGCGAGCAGGAGATGATGATTGACGACGATGACGTCGGCTTCCGCGGCCGCGCGCCGCGCCTTGAAGACGAAGCAGGCGTCGAAGTGCGCGCACTTCATTCGTGTGCACAGATCGCCCTCGGCCGACACCTCATCCCACACCTCGGGGCGCGGAGGCGTCGGCAGGTCGGCGAGCGATCCGTCCGACGTCCCGTCGGCCCACACCCGTAACGACGCCAGCTCCGCCGCCATGCCGTCATCGAACAGTTGCGCTGCGCCGCCCGTGGCCTGCTCCAAACGCGCGCGGCAGAGGTAGTTGCGCCACCCCTTCAGCAGTGCGAAACGCACCCGTTGGTCACCGAGCGCGCGGGCGAGAAATGGCAGATCCTTGCCGACGAGCTGTTCCTGCAGGTTGATGGTGTTCGTGGAGACGATGGTACGTTCCCCGTTCGCGGCTGCCCACCGCAGCGCCGGCACCAGATAGCCGAGTGACTTGCCGACACCGGTGCCCGCCTCCAGCAGTCCGACGCCACCGTCGTTGTAGATGCGAGCAATGGTCGCCGCCATCTCGCGCTGGCTCTCCCGATCCTCATAGCGCGCGTGCTCGAGCGCGACGGCTCCGCCTGGTCCGAGATCGTGCGCCACGGCAGCCGGATCGATTCGCGTCCGTGACTCGGCCTGTGGCACCTCGACGACCACGTAGAGCGCACGCGCCTCGTTGTCGATGATGCCGAACCCGATGCCGTCGTCGTGCATCCGCACTGCGACGTCGTAGTCGGCACCCGACGGCTCGAGCAGACCGGACGGATGGTTGTGCAGCAGCATCTCGCCTCGACGGGCGAAGCCGGGAAGCGCGAGCACGCTCGACACGTCGCCACGCGCCACGACTCGCGCGGTCTGCACCGTGCCCTCCGCATCGAGGGTGGACACGAAGCACACTTCGCGACCACCCGCGAGGCGGACGGCCGCACGCATGGCGGCCGACGCGGCCGGCGCGATACGCGTGGAAACGGGGGGCTTTGGCGCGGGGCGAGGCACCCCTGAAGATACACCGAAAGCTCGTCCGGAATCGCAGTTGCCCTACGTCTTCAGCGGCTTCTTCTTCGCGGCCGGGAACAGCACGTTGTTGAGGATCAGCCGGTAGCCGGGGCTGCTCGTGTGCAGCGACAGATCGGTGTGCGGATTCCCGATCGCGTGCTGCGGATCCTCGGGATCGTGCCCACCGAGATAGGTCCACGTGCCCTTGCCGTAATCGCCATGGATGTACTTCACCCACGGTGCGCCCTCCTCCGTCGCCAGCACGACGTCGCCACTTTTGAGCGTCGCCTTCGTGAACGATGTCGTGACGCCGTAGAAGTCGCTCACCACGGCGCGATGATTCTGCACCAGCATGCTGGGCACGGGGTCGAACTTCGCGGAAAAATTGAACAGGGTGAAGGTGCCGAGCGGCTGTCGGCGGCCCGGCACGTTGACCTGATGCCCGTCGATGTCGCTCATCGCGTTGACGAAGGGCGAATGCTCCAGGTGCGCGTCCTTGAAGGCGAGCGATCGGCCCCACTGCATGCGCGCGTCGGCGTCCGGATCCATCGGGCTGCCATCGGCGAACTCGCCCGCCAGATCGACGTCGCGTCCGGCGATCGCCATCTCGAGTGTCTCCGTCGCGCCGCACATCGCGAACAGGAAGCCACCGCGCTCCACGAACTGACGGATCCGCTCCG
>JBDSSY010000008.1:0-29473 GCA_039928585.1 Gemmatimonadaceae bacterium
GCGTTTTCGAGCGCGTCGGTGGCTCGCTCGATGCGACGGGCCAATTCCGTCTCGGACGTCAGCGACCGCGCCCGACCGAGCGAACCGGGAGCGTCGGTGATCGCGGCGAGCGCACGCGCGAGTGCGACAGCCCGACGGGCTCGCGCATCGCTGGCGAAGTTGAGCGTCACGTGGCGCAATGCATCGTCGAGAGTTGCGGTGAGGGCGGCGGCGTCCGTGCCCGCTCGCTCGCGCCAGGCGTCGACGTCGATGGGCTCGCCGATGCGAATCAACACACGACTTCGGGGCTTTTCCTTGCGCTCGAAGATCAATCCGAGCGGAAGAAGGCGAATGTCCCGCGCACCAGCCTCGGCTGCGGCGAGCGCCATGCGTGCGGCACCGGACTTGAGTGGGGCAAGCGCTGGCGCGTCGTGACTGATGCCCTCCGGAAAGATGAGGACAGTGCCTCCCCCCCGCAGTGTCTCCGTCACCTGGCGAAAGCTCTCGACGTTCCGCGTTCCCACCGGTGCAGCGCCGGCAATGGCGCGCTCGTCCTGAGCGCGGCGCAACGGCACTACTCCCACCGCACGAAGAAGTGGCGCGAGCAGTCGATGCTCGAACAGCGTCGCCTTGGCCGTGAGGCGCACTCGCCGGCGCATGGTCGTGCTGATGAGTAGCGCATCGACGAGCGCATTGGGATGATTTGACGCGATGATCAGTGGGCCGCCGGAAGGAATGCGTTCGGCGCCCTGCACCACGATGTCTGCATAATACCAGTGGAGCGCGACATCGGCGGCGGCGCGCAGGGTTTGATAGAGCATCGTCTCAGCCGATCGACGCGACTGGCCGGCGCTGATCCGGCACTCGTGCCATCAGTACCAATGACGCGGCGAACATCGCCACGACAGTCACGACTGCGGCCCGGTAGGCCACACCCGGCCCGCGAGCCGGCTCGAGGCTGTCGACGGTCAGTCCCCAGATCAGCGGACCGGCGATCGCCGCCGCGCGAGAAGACAGAAGCATGAGGCTGAAGAAACGTCCCGCCTCCTGCTCCGGGACGAGTGACAGCAGCATCGGTCGCTCGGCCGTCGGTACCGCGCCGAAGATGAGTCCGATGAACAAACCGACGATCCAGAACGCTCGCTGCGATGGAGCGAGGATCATCGCCACAAGTAATACGATCCACGCGACGATCGACACGATGAGCGTGCGCCGGGCACCGAAGCGATCTACCAGGCGGCCCGCGATGTAACTCCCGAAGATGGCGGGGATCGTGAGGACGAGAAACAACGTCGTCTCGGCCCCCTTGGCGAACCCCATTGCCTTCACCGCGTACAGTGCCATGAACGAGACGATCGTTCCGATGGCGTCCTGATAGAGAAACGACGCGAGAATGAACGGCACCGCACCTTTGTGATTACGTGCGGCGCGGAGCGTATGCGCCACGTTCGTGAAGGCCTGGCGCCACTCAACCCGGCCCTCACGTGGAAACCGGTCGCGGCAGAGGAAAAAGAGCGGTAGCGAGAAGAGCAGGAACAGCAGCGCCGTCGGCACGAAGGTCGAGACACGGCCTCCGGGCGCCGTGAAAGGCACAGCCGAACGCAGTGCCTCCAGGACAGACGCTGAAATGGCTCCGAAGAGGGGAAACGCGCCGTTGAAGAAAGGGACGACGAGAAGAAGACCGACGATGGTGCCGATATATCCAACCGCCGTGCCGATACCCGACAGCCGTCCTCGCTCGGCCGGAGGCACCAGGTCCGGCATCATGGCATTGTAAAACGGCTGCGCGGCCTGGTAGCAGTAGTTGGCAATGACGAATGCCAGCAGCACCCATCCGAACGTTCCGATGGTCGGGTGCCATCCCGGAGGAAGGACGTTGCCGGAGGTTCCCTCACCCACGATGGGCAGCGTTTGCTGGCCGAGGATGCCGATGGCGGCGCAGGCGATGCAGGCGGCGAGCGTGAAACCGACCACCCACGGCTTGCGGCGTCGTCGAGCATCCGACAGCGCGCCGAGCACGGGGACGGACAGCACGACGAGCAGCGAGGAGAAACCGTTACCGAGCGCGTACACGGTGTTCGACGCGCCGAGGTCATCGATGAGCCAGACCGAGAAGTACAGGGTCGCCACGTTCATCGAGAAGATGGTGTTGGCGAAATCGTAGAGCGCCCAACTCGCACGCTCGCGCATGGGCGCACGCGGGGCCGCGGCGTCCAGGGACGCATTCGCCAGCCGTGACTGCTGCATGGATCCTCCAGGTCTGATTGACGTAACCTCGCGCCGCCCCAAATTACCGCGCATGCCGCTGAGCCGCTCTGCCCCCATCCGTTACCCATGTCGCCGCGTTGCCGTGGCGTTGCTGTTCCTCACACCGATCGCGGCCTGTGAGCGTCGGCCAGCCGACACGCGCGTGGATTCGGCGGCTCCGCTGGCGCCGGCTATCGGCAACTCGATGGCGCAACGCCGAGTCGCCAGCGGCTGGAACGACGCCGCGGGTCCGGCGCTGCTGGTCCAGGGACCGGCGCGTAGCGAAGCAATCGCACTCTTCGCGACCCCCGATGACAGCGATGCAGTGGCGCATCTGGATTCGGCGAGCATGCGGCAACGGTCGGTTACGCTGGTGGGACGAGGTGGCGTCGTGCTCACCGCCCTGCTTGGTGCTCCATCCGGCGATGGAAGCGACGAATGCGAACGATGGCCACTACGGGCCATGCAACCGGATTCCGTGCTGACGTGGGCTATCGGATTCGTCGGCGTGCGCATCCGGCCGGTTTCGCTCGACTCGGTGGACGGCCTGTCGCCGCGCGACAGCATGGCGCTCGCAGCGGAAGCATCACGACTCGCGTCGACCGTGACTCTGCCAACCGACGCCGCATTCCAGGGTCTGCGCTTCACGGCGCATGACATCAGGCGCTTTGTCGCCGCACCCGGCGTACAGGGACTCGTGGCCCATCTCGTCCGGCGAGTGAATCAGGAAGCCAATCCCCGCGAAGAGCAGACGTTGCTCGTGGCGGAGCGTGACAGTGGCGCAACGTCTGGTTCGTACCACCTCTCGTACGCCGAGCGCGATTTCGGGCGGGAGGAGGCGGTGATCACGCCGGAAGTCCTTGCCGCAGTTCGTCTCGGTGCAAACACATCGTCCGTCCTCGTTGTGGCGCGCGACAACGACGCAGGCATCTCCTACCGAATGATCGAACGCACTGGTCCACGACGATGGAAGGCCCGATGGTCGAGCGGTGTCATCAGTTGTAGCTGACCGTCATCGCTGAAGTGGGAGCCTAGGAGAGCGGCTTCCCGAGCGAGGCTGGCGCCCTCGCGCGCCCTGCAACGCCAGCCAGCGCCGCCAGGGTGAGCAGATATGGCATCACGAGGAATAGCTGGTAGGGCGCATTCCAGGCCATGGCTTGAAATGCGAACTGCAGTGCGCTGGCCGCACCGAAGAGCAGCGCGGCGAGCGCGACGCCCATGGGCCGCCATCGTCCCAGCACCACGATGGCGATGGCGATGAAGCCTCGTCCCGACGACATGTTCTCGGCAAAAGTGCCGGCCTGCGCGAGGACGAGCGTCCCACCCGCGAGCCCGCCAAGGGCACCTCCCGTCAGCACCGCCAACGCACGAAGACGGTCCACGCGGATCCCTGCGGCCGCAGCGGCGACGGGGTGTTCGCCGATGGCGCGCACCGCGAGCCCGACGTGCGTGCGGAAGAGCCACCAGGCGAGGAGTGGCGCGAGTACGTAGACGGCGTACGTGACGGGTGGCTGTGCGAAGAATGCCGCGCCGACGATCGGGATGGAGGAGAGCCCCGGGATCGGCACTGGTGCGCTCGTCGGCAGCGTCAACGCCACACCGCCACTGCCGTACAGCGCGCGATAGAGGGTGCCCGTGGCCCCGACGCTCAGCAGCGTGATCGCCGTGCCGGTGATGATCTGGTCCGTCCGCAGCCCTATCACGCAAACCGCGAAGACTGCACCGATGAGCAACCCTCCACCGACCGCGGCGACATACCCGGCGGCGAGACCACCGGCCGTCGCACCGACGAGTGCTCCAAACGCGCCAGCAAGTATCGCCCCCTCGAGTCCGATGTTGATGATTCCGACTCGCTCGACGAGCACCTCGCCGAGCGCGGCCAGCGCGAGTGGTGTGGCTGTCCGAACGGTCGCGGCGAGAAAGGGTGCGATGACCTCGAACTCGTTCATACGCCAGCGACCATGGCGCCACGCGTGATCGCACTCGGTGCAGAGACACGCCGCCGCCGCAGTGCCTGCGTGATCACCACGGCGAGAATGAGCAACGCTTCCACGATCATCACGAGCGTCGACGGCACGCCGGCATCCCGCTGCATGGCGCCAGCCCCTGACTCGAGTGCGGCGAAGAGCGCCGCCGAGAGCATGATGCGCCATGGATCGAGGCCGGCGAGTAGTGCGACCGCGATCGCCGTGTAGCCGTACCCTGGTGAAATGTTTTCATATAGGGCGAACGTCACACCGAGCACCTCGATCGCACCCGCGAGTCCCGCGAGGGCGCCACTGCACAGAAACGCGCGAAACGTCACGGCGCCGACGTCGATCAACCCAGCGCTCGCCGCGGCGGCGGGGTTCTCTCCCACCGCGAGCAGGCGAAAGCCGCCAGCCGTGTAGCGCATCATCCATCCCGCCACGATCAGGATACTCACCGCCAGTAACAGCCCGACGTGCAACCGACCTGCGCCCGGGAGCTGGCCCAATCGCACCGTTTCAGCAATCGCCAGCGATTGCGGATATGCGTGCGTGGGCTCCTGCAACGGCCCGCGCACGAGGTACGAGACCGCATGCAGCGCAACGAAGTTGAGCATGATGGTGCTGATCACCTCGAGTACGCCGAACCGCGACCGGAGAATTCCGGCGATCGAGGCCCACACCCCGCCGCCGACTGCCCCCATCACGAGCGCGAGCAGCAACGACACGATGCCCAGATTCGGTGCCGCAAGCACGACAGCCGCCGCCGCCGCCGCGCCCGCGAGCAACTGCCCTTCCGCCCCGATGTTGAACACGCCGGCCCGAAAGGCGACGGCGACGGCACATCCCGTCAGCATCAAGGGGACGGCACGCACGAGCGTGGCGGACGTAAGTGCGTACCACGAGCCGATCGAGCCGGTCCAGAGCGCCGCCAACGCCACGCGCACGTCGAAGCCCCCGACGGCCAGCAACCCGGCGGTCGCGAGCACGACAACGGAGAGAACGAGCGTGACGAATGTGGCGAAGCGAATGGCGGACATGGCGAGTCGTGATGAGGCGGGGGTGCGTGGCGCGGTGTAGACTGTCGCGCCATGACCGCCCGCGAACAAGGTGCTGAACCAACGCATCCGACGGTAGCAGAGGATCCAGGGCGTTGGCGCATGCTTGCGCTCGTCGCGCTCGCGGAGCTGCTCGGCATGTCCGTGTGGTTCACGGCGACCGCAGTCGGGCCACAGCTGGCACTTCGGTGGGCGCTGACGTCCACGGACACCGGGTGGTTGAGCACCGCCGTCCAACTGGGCTTCGTCGTCGGCACGGCAATCGCCGCGTTCCTGAATCTCGCTGATGTCGTGCCAATGCGTGTCTATTTCAGCGTTGCTGCCGTAGCCGCTGCCGCCGCCAACGCGGCGTTGCTCATCGCGCCGGACTTTCGCACGGCACTGCTGTGCCGCGCCCTCACGGGCGCGTGCCTCGCGGGCGTCTATCCGCCCGCGATGAAGATGGCGGCGACATGGTTCCGTGCCCGCCGCGGGCTGGCCATTGGTGTCGTGGTCGGCGCCCTGACGATCGGGAAAGCTGTCCCCTACCTCCTGCAAGCGGTGCCCGGAACAAGTCTCGTGCGGGTGGTACTCAGTGCGTCGGGAGCCGCGCTGATGGCGGCACTCCTCGTGAGCCTCTTCTACCGGGATGGCCCGGCACCATTTCCGACGCGCCCGTTCAACGTCGCACTGGTGCGCATCGTACTTTCCGACCGACGCTATCGGCAAGTCCTCGGCGGGTATGCGGGCCACATGATCGAGCTGTATGCGTGCTGGGTCTGGCTCCCCAGCTTTCTGGCAGCGAGTGCGATGGCAGGGGCTGGTGCCAGACCTGAATCGCCCACCTGGATCGGTGTCGCATCATTCCTCGTGATCGCGGCGGGCTCGGTGGGGTGTGTGCTGGGTGGTGAGCTCGCCGACCGCGTCGGCCACGTCCGCCTCGTGGTGGGCGCGATGGCGATGAGCGGCGCGTGCGCGCTGCTGACGCCGCTCGTGTTCGGCCGATCGACTGCACTTCTCGTCCCACTGCTGCTCGTCTGGAGTGTCACCGTGATCGCCGACAGCGCGCAGTTCTCCACGCTCGTCACCAGCGTCGTCGCACCGCATGCCATCGGCACGGCACTCACGCTACAGACATCGATCGGGTTCCTGCTCACGACCGTCACCATTCAGCTGGTGCCGTTCGTGTCCGATCACGTAGGGTGGCAGTATGCGTTTCCTGTACTCGCTGTTGGACCCGCCCTCGGCATCCTTGCCATTCGTCGGCTGCGCACGTGAGCGGCACGGTCTGGCGGTGTGCCGACGTGCGATTCGCTCCGTAGTGTCGCGTGACGGTTGTGTCAGCCGATACCGAGCATGGCGCGCCCGACCGCGTCGCGGTCGAGCGGAACCTCGCGGATCGAACCTGCGTACGCGACGAGTACCCGAGACGCCAGGAGCAGCACTTCGTCGAGATCGCTCGAGTACATGATGACGGCAGCGCCGCGGTCGCGTGCCGCGCGTAGTCTGGCATGCATTTCGATCGTGGCGCGGACGTCCAGCCCGCGCGTCGGGTTCTCGGCGACGATGGCTGGCGTATCCTCGGACGGCCGCAGGGATTCGTCGAGCTCGCGTGCGAGCACCAGCTTCTGCTGATTTCCTCCCGAGAGGGATCGCATTGGGGTATGCGCGTGTGGAGCGCGCACGTCGTATGAGCGAATGAGCGCTTCGGCGCGCGCGCGCGCGGCCGCCCATCCGGTGATGCCATGCCGAGTGCCCGCGCCGCGCAATGCGACGTTCTCGGAGAGTGGCCGGTCGAGCAACACGGCGTCCCGATGCCGGTCTTCCGGGACGAATCCGACACCGATCGGATGCGTGACCGTTCCGCCCGTCGCGCTCCGCCGCCCGGCCAGCGCGCGCAGCAACTCGCGCTGGCCCGCCCCCTCTACCCCCACGACGCCCACGATCTCTCCCGCATGGACGGCGAAGTGCGCGTTACGAACACGGACCGTTCCATGCTCGTCCGCCACGCAGAGAGCATCGGCCCGGAAAACGACGTCTGTCGTGCTCGCCGACTGCGGTGTCGATACAGGTATGACAGCCGTGGCGTCCGCACCGATCATCGCGGATGTGAGCGAAGCCTGTGACGCATCCTCCGCGTGCCCCGCGTGCACGACGCGACCATGACGAAGCACCGTCACGTCGTCAGCGACCGAGAGCGCTTCGCGCAGCCGATGCGTGATGAGCACGGCCGCGTTCCCCTGTTTCGCGAAGTCACGCAGCCAGTCCAGCAACTCCTCCGCTTCGGATGGCGCCAGCACGGCGGTGGGCTCGTCCAGCACGAGGATTCGCGCCTGTCGGGCGAGCGCCTTGGCAATCTCGACCCGTTGCTGTGCGCCGACGGACAGGGCGTCAATCCGTGCATCAGGATCGAGTGTGAATCCGGTGGAGGCGGCGATCCGCCGAACGGTCGCGACGATTTCCGCGCGCCGGACTCTCCCACGGCCGCCGAGGGCGATGTTCTCCGCGACCGTCATCGATGGTACGAGGGAGAAGTGCTGATGCACCATCCCGACACCGGCCGCGATCGCATCGGCCGGCGACGCAAAACGAGCGTCGCGCCCACGAATTCGCATGGTCCCTTCGTCGAGACCGGCCATGCCGAACGCCACGTGGAGCAAGGTCGTCTTTCCCGCGCCGTTCTCTCCGAGCAGTGCGTGCACGGTTCCGGGACGAAGCGTGAAGGACACGTCGTCGAGGGCGATCACCGACCCGAACCGCTTCGTGACATTCGCAAGTTCGAGAACGGGCTCGCTGCGCAGATCGTGCGCAGCCGCGACGGTCACAGGCCTGTCGGCGCGGCCACGAACTCCCACGGCAGCCCGAACGTGCGCTCCAGTTCGGCGCCAACGGCGCGGACGCCGAAGGTCTCGGTGGCGTAGTGGCCTGCGTAGAGCACGGCGATTCCGAGTTCGCGCGCGTCGACACCGGTGTGATGCGGACCCTCGCCGACGATCAAGGTATCCACGCCGGCGGCGGAGGCTTCGCGCAGTGTGTCGCTGGATGCGCCGGCACCGGTGCAGATCGCCCACCGGCGAGTGCGGCGACCGGTGTCCGCTCCGATGGCGACGAGGTGACCGCCTTCGCGTTCAGTGATGAGCCGCACTCGATCTGCGAGCACCATGGTTTCGATGTCCGCATCACCCATGACGCCCACGGCAATCCCCTGAAAGCGCGCGAACCCAGCGGTTGGTGTCAGACCCAGTGCGTGCGCCAGGAGCGGATTGTTTCCATGGGTCGAGTGCAGGTCGAGCGGGAGGTGCGAGGAATACAGGGCCACATCGTGGGCGAGCAACAATCGAATGCGCTCGTAGAAGGGGCCCCGCAGGGGCTGCACGCCGCCCCAGAACAGACCGTGATGCACGACCAGCAGGTTTGCGCCGGCGGCAATCGCGCCTTCGATCGTGTGCAGGGACGCGTCCACCGCGACAGCGCATCGCACCACCGGCCCATCGTGCTCCACCTGCACGCCGTTCATCGCGCCCGCGTGATCCGGAATCTCCGCTGTGCGCAACAGGGTATCCAGATGGTGGGCGATGCTCGCGAGCGGGGCGGACCCTGGCGGCATGGATTGCTTACGGTGCGGTCGCGGCAACGGTGTCGCGAGCCGAGAGCAACTCCGTGCGCGCCGAATCCACCGATCGAATCGCCGCAGCGGGAATGCGCGCCCGCAATTGCGGGTTGAGGACGAGCGAGATCACGCTGCTCCGGGAGCCGAGCTTGATCACTCGAGCGACGAAGCGCTTGTCCTTCACCTCGCGAGCAACGGTCAGGAATGCGTGTGGCAGATCGATCACGACACTGCCGATGGTGATCTCGGGCGCGATCAGATTCTGATTGGAGTTCGACCCGATGACGAGCGCCTTCTTCGTCTCGCGCGCAGCCTGGAAGACACCGAGTCCCGCGGCATCGGCATTCTGGAAGATGATGTCTGCATTGCGCCCGATCTGTGCGAGCGCCTGTTCCTTGCCGGCGCTGACGTCGTCCCAGTTGCCGACGTAGGAGGTGAGCACTCTCGCGCGTGGATTTACGGCAATGACCCCGCGGGTGAAGGCATCAAAGCTTTCCTTTACGGGTGGGAGTTCCGTCCCGCCGATGACACCGAGGACGTTCGACTTCGTCATGCGGCCCGCGACCATGCCAGCGAGGTAGGACGCGTCGGCGAACGCGAACTCGATGCCGGCGACATTGGCGCCGCTCGTCGAACTCGAGGTCGTGACGTAGACCGTCCGGGGAAAATCGGGACCGACGCGTTTGGCAGCGTCCTGGAATTCGAAGCCGTGCCCGAACACCAGATCGTAGCCCTGCGAACCATACTGTCGAAACTGCTCCTCGAATTCGGCCGGAGTTCTGGTCTGGATATGGCTGATCGTCGCACCCAGGCTGTCCCTTATGCGCAAGAGTCCCTGGTAGGCACCGCCGTTCCAAGACTGATCGCTGATGGGCCCTGGTGTGAGGAGCGCTACGCGGAAGTTCGTGGGATCAGCAGCTGTCTTGCCCGCTTGGTTCGCAGTGTCCCGGTCGCGACCTGTGCACGAGGCGATCGCCAAGATGACGAGCATGTGGATAACAGCACTGCGACTGGCCAATCCAGTCTTGTATACTCCCCGTAAACTCATTGCTGATAGCGCCTTGCGCTGTTGTGGACAACCGGTGTGGACAATCATGTAAACAAATGATTGCTCATTTGTACGGCTACGCTCCGAAGTCCGTGCGTTCTCCAACAATCAGATCGAGTACACGCTCCAGATCATCCCCGCTGTAATACGAGATGCGTACGACGCCCCGATCGTTCCCGAGCGGTTGCACCTGTACATCCGTTTGAAGCCGCTTCCGAAGTTGTTCCTCGATTTGTCGCACCGCCGGATCGGTGTTGGCTAGGCGTGAGCTCGCAGGAGATTGGGCCGAGTCCGGTCGTGCGCGCAAAGGGCTCTCGCGACCTGTTGCGATCGCCCGCGCTCGTCCTTCCACCTCTCGCACCGACAGCTGTCGGACGAGAATCTCGTTGGCCAACTCGAGTTGACGACGTTCATCCTTGATGGGGAGAAGCGCTCTCGCGTGACCTGCGGTGATGTGGCCCTGCTCCAGCATCGCCTGCACACTCGCTGGCAACGACAGGACGCGGAGCAGGTTCGTGACGGTCGTGCGGTCCTTTCCCACCGCCTCCGCCACCTGATGCTGCGTCAGCCCGAACTCTCCGATGAGGCGCTGATAGCCCCGCGCCTCATCCAATGGATTGAGGTCTGCGCGCTGCAGATTTTCAACGAGCGCCAGGGTGAGCATCTCTCGATCGTCGAAATTGCGAACGATCGCGGGAATCTCGGTCCAGCCGAGTCGGCCCGCGGCGCGCATCCGGCGCTCGCCAGCGACCAGTTCGAACCCACCGCCGGGCTGGCTCCGCACCGTGATGGGCTGCAGCAGGCCGCTGACGCCGATGGACGCCTCGAGCTCGGCCAGCTCCGGTTCCGAAAACGAGCGACGTGGCTGGAACCGGTTCGGCGCGATATCGGCGAGTCGAACACGTCGAAGATCCGAGGTCGCCGTGGTGTGATGCTGCTCGCCATCCCCGGAGTCGGGAGTACGCAGCTGCTTGGAGGCCGAGATCAGGGCTTCGAGCCCCCTGCCGAGGCGCCGCGGGGCATCGGCACTCATGCTGATGCCTCGTTCGCGGTCGTCGTTGCTGGATACCGCGTGTGCGAGACGGTCACACGAGTCCTCGCCAGAGCCGCACGTTTCTCCCGATCGATCAATTCATCGGCAATGGCCATGTACGCCTGCGCTCCAATGCTTTGCACGTCGTACAGCACAATCGGCTTGCCGAAGCTCGGTGCTTCGGCGAGCCGGACGTTGCGCGGAACGACGGTTTCGAATACCTGACCGCCGAAATACTCGCGAGCGTCGGTCGCGACTTGCCGGGAAAGGTTGAGGCGCGCGTCGTACATCGTCAGCAGAACGCCGGAGATTCCGAGCTCGGGGTTCACCCCCCGCTGGATCAGATGGACCGTATTGAGGAGTTGGCTCAGCCCCTCCAGGGCGTAGTACTCACACTGGAGCGGGATGAGAATGGAATCGGCTGCCGCGAGCATGTTGAGCGTGATGAGACCGAGCGAGGGCGGGCAGTCGATCAGGATGAAGTCGTACTCATCACGCACGGCGTTCAGCGCTCGGCGCATCCGGTGTTCGCGATCGGCGAGTGCGACCAGCTCGACCTCAGCGCCCGCCAGATCCGGCGTCGCGGGCAATACATCGAGATGGCGAAACTGGACTTCACGAATCCGACTTTGTCGGATATCCGCCTCTCCCAGCAACACATCGTAGGTCGTTCGATCGAAACTCCCGCGTTCGACTCCAACGCCACTCGTCGCGTTGCCTTGGGGATCACCGTCTACGAGTAGCGTGCGGCGTTCGGCGACGGCGAGACTGGCGGCAAGGTTGACGGCGGTCGTCGTCTTGCCCACTCCGCCCTTTTGATTTGCGATTGCGATGATGCTGGCCACGGCGGTCTCTCGGGTCGACTTCGTTGAAAATTCCGAACGCACGAGGTTCGCACTTCCAGCGCGACCCACCCACGCGGATGCCACGCTTCAGGTATGCGGTGACACCACCGCCGGCGCCCCCGGAGAAGTATGCACCGAGGTCGCCAAGTGTGCACCCTTCGTGGCGAGTTCAACAGGGTGCCACGTGGCAGCACAAGATCCCAACGTGCCACGTGGAACCTGGGCGTAGATCCCGCTAAGCGGGCTCTTCCTGAACGCAACAGTTAATATTTATATTAATTAGCGTTGCGGAACGAACTGCCACCGCGCCGTCACGAATACACTGACGGTCTGCAAGCCGGGATTCACCGGGGTCGGTTCAGCTTGCGCCATCTTACCGCGCGCCATGGCCATATCGTACATGGGCCGCGGTGGAGAAGTGGGCCCTTGCGTCGCCATCTCGATGAGGGTGCCCAGTGCCCCACCAGCAGCGCGCGCCATGGCCTCGGCATCCGCGCGAGCGCTCAACACGGCAGAGGCGATGGCCTCGCGGCGCGGTGCGTCGATAGATGAAGCATAGAACGACAGGCTGTTGATCAAGTTCGCGCCAGCACCCAGCGAGGCGTCGATCATTGCGCCGGCCTGCTCCACGCGATGTGTTTCCGCCCTCACGGTGTTGGTGACAACGTACCCCGTGACCTTCGGGGACCCACCCTCCTTGTCGTATCGCATTTCGGGATAGACGCTGTATCCCTCGGTTCCCAGTTGATCGCGCGGCAAACCCAGTTTCGCGAGTGCGTCGAGCACCGCCCGCGTGATCCGTGCATTCTCGGAGGCGGCACCAGCAGCCGTCGTTCCGCGACTCTGCACATTCACCATGAGTGACGCCCGGTCGGGAGCCACCTTTGCCTCGCCCTGTCCAGAGGTCGTCAGCGCGGGCACCCCAGGCAGGACGACGCCCTGCGTGGTCTGAGTGAATGCGGGACGTGCTGCAATCAAGATGGTCGTGCTACTGACCAACCCTGCCATGACGAAGTGCCGAAGCATCGAGCTCATATCCACCTTCCGTAGAAGAACAAATGATCGTTCGATAAATAAAGCTGGTTTGATACTAAATGACATCGATTGGCAGTAGCGTTACCACACGCCGCTCGTCGTGTCACGTCGTGGAGGGAGACGACGAGGTAGAAAGCAGTTGCACACCGTGTCGTCGTGAACGCGCAATTGTCACGCTCGCCTCGTCCCGGCGCCACCGCAGTGCGAGAGTGCCACCACGCACGATCAGTCGGCCATCGGTAGCAGATCGGGCATGTTCCGACGACGCTTCTCGATCTCGATCACGAGATTCTGGAGGTCCGCACGACTCACCCCCGGCATGCTGGACGCCTGCGCCAGTGTGCGAGGAAGCCGAGCGAGCAACTTCTGCCGGGCCTCGAATGACAACGAAATCATCTCGCCGTACGGGAGCGCGGCGCTGAGGGGGACGCTGCCCAGCCGGCGTAATTTCTCTGCCTGAAGCCGCTCACGGTCGAAATAGCCCGCGTACTTGATGGCGAGCTCCGTACTGATCACTGCGTCGCATGGCAGATCCGCGCCGATATCGGCGGCGCGAAACAGGTCAAGCAGCGAAACGGATTGACGCCGCGCCAACTCGACGAGGCGCACCGCATGTGCGAGCGGAGCGCTTCCTGCCGCCAATAACACCGGAGCTGCATCTGCAGGAGTGATCGACGTCACCTCGGCCAGGCGCCGCGCTTCGTCCTCCGCGGCGAAACGTGAAGCGATCGTGGCCATCTCGCTGGCATCGTACATCCCGAGCGCGAGACCGAGCGGAGCGAGGCGCCGCAATGCGTTGTCCTGGCGAATGGAGAGGCGGAACTCGGACCGCGACGTGAACAGTCGATACGGTTCATCGACTCCGCGCGCCACGAGATCATCCACCAGCACTCCGATGTAGGACGTCTCCCGTCCCAGCAGAAGTGGTTCCATTGCGAGCGCGAGTCCGGCGGCGTTCGCGCCGGCCACGAGTCCCTGGCCTGCCGCCTCCTCGTACCCGGTTGTCCCGTTGATCTGGCCAGCGAAGAACAAGCCGGGAATCGCCCGAACCTGCAGCAGCTCGTCCAGCTGCGTGGGCGGATAGTAGTCGTACTCGATCGCGTATCCCGCTCGCGTCATACGCGCCGACTCGAGGCCGGGAATCGAATGGAGCACGGCAAGCTGCACGGGAGCAGGCAGCGAGGTCGAGAGCCCGTTCACGTACAGCTCCTGTGTATCGTGCCCTTCTGGTTCGAGGAAGATCTGATGGCGTTCGGCGTCAGGAAATCGGACGATCTTGTCTTCGACCGACGGACAATAGCGCGGGCCCTTGGACGAGATGGCGCCACCATACATCGCCGATTCGCCGATGTGCCGTGCAATGATCTCCTGGCCCTTGCCGCCGAGGAAGGTGATCCAGCACGGGAGCTGCGCGGGATGTCGCGTGGATCCGTCCGTTCGCTGCCGCGCGTCGGGCCAGAAGTGAGACCATGAGAAATCGAACATGTCGATCTCGCTCTCCTGGCGCGTGAGCAGGTCCCACCGCACGGAGCGACCGTCGATGCGCGGCGGCGTCCCGGTCTTGAAGCGCGCGACCTCGAGGCCCGAGCGCTCGAGTTGCTCGGCCAGATGCGTGGTCGACGTCTCGCCAGCCCGGCCACCCGCCATGGACGTCGTCGTCCCGATATGCAGTCGTCCCCGGAGAAAGGTGCCGGCCGTGACCACCACACACGTCGCTCCGAAACGCCGGCCCTCGAGCGTTTCCGCGCCGGCAATCCGCGTCCCGTCCATCAGGAGTCTCGTGACGGTCCCCTGAATGGGTACAACGAGCGGGTGCGCTTCGACGAGCGAGCGCACGGCGCGTCGATACAGCCCACGGTCGCACTGCGCGCGTGGCGCCCACACCGCGGGTCCCTTGCTCCGGTTCAACATGCGGAACTGCAATGATGCGAGGTCCGTCGCGCGTCCCATGATGCCGCCGAGCGCATCCACCTCGCGCACCACCGTACCCTTGGCGACGCCGCCGATGGCTGGATTGCACGACATCTGGCCGATGGTCTCCAGCGCCGACGTCAGGAGCGCCGTGCGTGCTCCGCGACGTGCGGCGGCGACCGCCGCCTCCGTGCCGGCATGCCCCGCCCCGATGACGAGCACATCAAACTGGGCTTCGAACTGAGCAGGCGACGGCGGCATGCGGGAAAGATAGCATCGCTGGCCCGAGGATGCCCTTAGTGCGCCGGCTCGCGCGGAATGATGGAGATCTTACCGCCCGCCTCCAGCACCGCGTGCTTGATGCCCTCCATGTGCTCGATGCCATGAAGACATCGGGCCGTACTCAGGATGTCTTCCCGATCGACTCGCTCCTTGGACGTGACGTGCTCGATCATCCGTCCATCGCGCACCAGGACCACGGGTCGGCCGTCGAGCACTTGTCCGAACGAGGGGAACCTGTACTTGAGGACGGATAGCAGAATGTCGATACCCACGAGCGTGACGACGAGCAGGAACGCGTTGGTCATCGAGTTGTCTGTATCAACGAGGGCCTGCTGGACCGCTTCGCTGATGATGAGCACGAGCACGAGGTCGAAGGTGGTCATGTCGTGAAGCGTCCGCTTTCCGGCAATCCGAAAGATCACGAGCAGGACGGTGTAGACGGCGATGGCGCGAAGGATCGACGACACGGCACTCCGAGGTTGGAGGAATCAGGGCAGCACGAGCTGATCGAACTCCATCGAACCGCTGGTTGTCTCGAGACGCACCCGGTGCCTGCCCGGTGCGCCAGCCTGGATGGCGAACGTAATCATCATCGAATGAGTCGGATCGGGTCGCAGCAACTGGTACTCGACCCGATCAAACCACGCACGGACACGCACCGGCTCGGGAGTGACGCGCATGACCTCCACGGCGCGCAGGTACGCCGTGTCGAGTGATACGAACACGGTGGTGTCGCCGGCGCCACCGGGTGCGAGTCGCACCTCCAGCGTACTCGGCGCCTTGTAACGAACGACTCGCTCGAAATTGACACCGACGCGGCCGTCGGCTGACACCACCGACGCCGACGACAAGGGTCCCTCGCCGAAGGCGCCAGCGAGACCGCCGGCGATCGTGAGGGCCATGATGACCCAGCCGACGCGCTCGAATCGCCAGGCTCGGCGAACAGCGCCCGCATCCTGATCCAGATCCAGCGACGTGACCGGACGTGCCCGCGCCATGCTACCCCTCCGCGAACGATGCCATCGGCCTCTTCTCACACCGCCACCGGTGAAACCCGCCGCACGTGCAAGTTGCGTGTCATCGGGGAGGGCAGTGACCGCGCGGGTAGAGCGGCTGGCGTCGAGTGCGTATGTTGGCTGCAACACCTTTCCACTCCGCCCCGCCATGCGAATCGCCACCGTCGTCCTGCTCCTCCTCGCAACACTCTCCGGTGGATGCGGGAGTGCGAGCGGCCCGCACCGTCCTCGAGTACCAGCCCCAGTCACGGCGGCACCGGTCGCGGACTCGGTCCCGCTGTCGGACGCGGAAGCACGACTGCGCGATTATGTGCGCGCACACCATGCGGACGACATCGCCCTGCTCGAGCGTTCGGTGAACATCTCGAGCGGCACGCAGAACCTGGCTGGTGTGCGACGTGTCGGCGATCTGTTCGCCGAGGAACTGGTGTCGATGGGCTTCACCGTCCGGTGGGCGGACATGCCGGCGTCGATGCGGCGCGCAGGGCATCTCATCGCCGAGCGGCGCGGCACACGGGGTGCGCGCCTGCTGCTCATCGGACATCTCGACACGGTATTCGAAGGCGAGGGACAGCGGTTCGTGCGAGACGATACGATCGCGCGCGGAGCTGGCACCTCCGACATGAAGGGAGGGAACGTCGCGATGATTGCCGCGCTGCGGGCGCTGCACGCGACGGGCGGGCTCGATGGCTCCCGCGTCGTCGTCGTGATGACTGGCGACGAGGAGTCGGCGGGCAACCCGCTGGAGCTCGCCCGTCGTGACCTCATCGACGCCGCGAAGCGCAGCGATATTGCGCTGGCATTCGAGGGAGGCCGCGCCGCCCGTGCCGCAATCGCCCGGCGCGGCTCGAGCGGGTGGACGCTCAACGTCACGGGACGCCAAGGTCACTCGGCTGGCGTGTTCACGACCGGATCGGGGTATGGCGCAGTGTACGAGATGGCACGCATCCTCGACGGATTTCGCCGCGAGCTCGCGGGTGATCCGACGCTCACGTTCAACCCTGGACTCGTGGCGGGAGGGACCTCCGTGCAGCGCGACTCGGCAGAGGTGTCGCTTGTCGCCGCGGGGAAGACGAACATCATCGCCCCGACCACGATCGTGCACGGCGACCTGCGGTTCCTGCGCGAAGCGCAGAAGGATTCCGTGCGCGAACGGATGCGTGCGATCGTCGCGCAACACCTGCCGGGAACGGACGCGGAAATCACTTTTCGCGACCGTTATCCCGCCATGCCTCCTACTGCGGCTGGTGCAGTGCTGCTCGCGCGGTTCGATGCGGTCAGTCGCGCGCTCGGGTACGGCCCCGTCGAAGGCGATGCGCCCGAGAGCCGCGGCGCGGGTGACGTCTCGTTCGTGGCGCCCTTCCTGACGGGAATGGACGGTCTTGGCGTATCCGGACGCGGGGCGCATTCTCCCGACGAGTCGGTGAATCTCAACTCGCTGCGGATGGCGGGTGAGCGTTCGGCGATCCTCATGCACCGGCTCATTACCGGGCCCTCACTGGAGCCCATTCGTCCATGACGCCACACATCGATCGGAGCACGCCATGCCACTCGCTGTGACGCAGGGCGTCCCGACACTGTTCATTCGTCGGCCGGCGTACGAACGGTCAGGACTGACTCGCGCGTCACTCGACGAGCGATTAGGCCTCACGGACAGCGAGTTTCAAGTGGACGGTGACCTGGTCGCGCTCGGGCCGATCTACGATGTCGATGCGCTCGGCACGCTCGTGGATGATCTCGAGCGGGCAGGACTCGTGTACTACGAGGACTTCTTCGAATTGAGCGGGAGCTGGCCGGAATGGCTCGAGCTCGTGGTGCGGGGCATCGGGAGAAAATCCGCTACCTGAGCTCGGCAATCGTCCTGGCCTGATCGACCGCTGCGACTGTCGGCGGTGCGCCGCGCCGCAGCAGGCCGTGCCAATTGCATTCGTAGCACCAGCTCGTGCGAAACATGGGGAGTGCGCGGTTCAGGACAGGCGACTCAACGCGGAGAGTGACGGCGTCGCAATGGGGGCACCGATCGCCGTCGGGCAGCAGATAGAGAAAGAACACGGTGGCGGCAATCGCGCGGAGCACGAAGAATCCGCCAAAGACGATCACGAAAATCACGGCGTCCGACATATCCGCCTCCGCGGTGCCCGTCGACAGGAGACTCCGTCGAGAGGGGCGGCGCCACACCGTCCCCCAGGTGCTCGTTGACGCGCCATGGCGCTCAGAGCCGCGCCTCGACCTGTGCCCAGAGCTCGACGGATGCAAGGTCGCCATCCACACGCTCGATGCACACCTCGTGTCCCGTGTCGATCGCGACTTCGTCGATCGATCGAGCCCGCAGCGACCGCCGGCTCCCGACGTCGCCATACTGGATCGTCCCTTCACCGCCAGCGGGAATGGCGAGGGTCACCACTGCGACATGGCCCTGGAGCACGTAGCGCGGATCGTCGGCATCGTGCTCGGGTCGTGTGCGGGCCATCGTGATCGCGAGGCGCGTCACCAGCACCGCCCATGATATTCCCAGCAGCAGGGCGACAGCGATACTGGCGAGCGGTGAGAGTCTGCCGGGACGACTGAGGAGATAACCCGCGAGGCCGAACATGACGAGAAACGCCGCGAGCGCCGGCTCGGATCGCCGGAGCGGCATGGCATCCGCCGAGCGGACGCGACGGCGTTCTGCGCCGAAGAACATGATGCGAACGGCGAGAAGGAGTCCGGCGAAAAAGCTCGCGAGGTAGAGGACGGACATCACCGGCCGAGATGCGTACGGAAGAACGCCAGGGTGAGTGGCCAGGCTTTGCGCGACGCATCGAGATTCGCGCCTGTCTTGCCGTCCTGCTGGCGGAGGAAGCCGTGACCGGCGCCGGCGAAGGTGTGAATAGCGTACCCCTTGCCGAGTGCGCGCATGGCCGCTTCGGCCGGCGCGATCGTCGCGTTCACGCGCGCGTCGTCACCGGCGTACAAGCCAAGGACGGGCACGTTGACTCGACGAAGCAGACTGTCGGCGGGCGAGGTGCCGTAGTACACGACGGAGGCAGCGAGCCCTGGCGGACTCGTGACGGCATGCATGAAGGAGGTACTCCCACCCCAGCAGTATCCGACAATGCCATACCGCCGTTCGGCAGCTGGTAACGCCATGCCATACGCACCCACCGCGGCCAGCTGCCGATGGACATCGACGGACGTCAGCGTGCGAATCGCGGCGCTCGCGGCGGCCTGTGTCAGCGTGTCCGCTCCCGCTGCGGGTGACACCTTGCCCGTCAACAGGTCGGGCGCAATGGCGATGTAGCCGTCCGCCGCCAACTGATCGGCGACGCCGCGAACCCACGTCGACAGGCCATAGATTTCGTGCACGACGAGGACGACAGGTGCCTTGGTGGCCCGTTCCGGGAATACGACCCATGCCTTCACACTGTCCGATGGCCCGGTTCGTATCATCACCCACTCGCCATGTCGTGGCGAGCGCGCGAGTCGCGGGGCGACATCGTTTGCGCCAGCGGGGAGACTCGCGTCGCTGGGCCCACTTCCCGTAGTCCTGCTGACCGGTGGCGACATCGCGTGGACGCCGTGTGCATCGCCCTTCGACGACTGTCTGGCACACGCGGATATCACGGCGAGCAGTGCAACTCCCACGGCCGGGCGCAGTCGCATTGGATAGCAAGAGGACATCGGTTCTCCGGAGATTGTAATGATTCGCGAGGGAGTACTCTGCGGATAACGCAGTCGAACGGCGCCACGTTCGCAATCCCCATGGCGTTTGCGGTCTGTCTTTCCCGCGAAAAACGTTTGCTGCGGCCATGGAACTGACAGTCAGCGTATCACCGACGTGCGGGAGCGGATAGCGGAGTGACCTACGGACGGCCAACTTCGGCAACGATGAAACTGGCAGTAAAAATCATAAAGAACGCCTTATGGTGGCTTTATTATGGCGTTTAAGTGCTTTTATATCGACAGGACAAGGAACGGCTTTCAGCTGCCGAACCGTACTGTGAGTTCTCCGACTGCTGAGCATGCTCGATCAGTTTCATTCATGTCCGCGAGTCATGAAATACGGGGTTTCTCTTCTACGAAACCGGAGAGATATTCGAGCACCCGGCGCTCCGCAAAAAATACGGGTCGCCAAGGCACCAATCCGCTCACGAAACCCGAATGACCACCACGGGCATGAAATTCCACGCTCAAAACGGGATTGTTCAGCGCCATCATCGATACATCATCGAGCACTTCTGCCGGCAAGAAAGGATCATCGAACGCGCTCAGCAACAGGGTGGGTCGAGCAATGTTCGCTAGAAAGTGACGAGCGCTGGAGCGCGTGTAATAATCGCTGGCCCCGTCGAACCCGTGTACGGGCGCAGTGACTGCGTCATCGAACTCTGCCAGCGTTCGTGCGCCGCGCAGTCGTTCCTTGGCAAACAGGCCGGGCTGGACCGCGAGCTTCGCGAGCGCCTTGCGCCGAAGCGTGCGCAGAAACAAGAACGCGTACACCCGTGAAAACCCTCGCTCCAGCTGTCGCGATCCGCGCTCGAGATCATACGGAACCGATACCGCCGCCCCGGCTCGAAATGCGGATGGCAGGTCATTGCCGCGCTCTCCGAGCCATTTCAGCAGAACGTTGCCGCCGAGCGAGACACCGACCGCAACGAGGGGCTGATGTGGATGCTCGGCGGTGAGGCGCTGCACAACGAAGTCGAGATCCGTCGTCTCTCCGGAGTGATAGAAGCGAGACGCCTTCGGGATTTCCCCATTGCAGCCCCGGAAGATCAAGACATCCGCCGCCCATCCCCGACGTCGGGCCTGATCGAGCAGCCCACGGACATAGTGGGACCGAATGGTGCCTTCGAGGCCATGCAAAATGAGGAGGCGCGGCACACGAGATGAGGCACCGACGGGGGCATCGAGACGTCGCACCTCGAGTGTGTCGCCATCCGAGGTCGACCAGTGCTCCGCGCGAGTCGTCACCTGGGGCGGTCGACGCACGAGCTTTCCCCAGAGCGTCTGCGCATGCGGGCCCGGTACCCACCACGCGGGGGTATAGGTATCCTTGCTGGAGCGGCTCACGACTGACGAATGAGTGATCGGGGGCGCGGCCAGTCCGCGCCCTCATAGTATATCGACCTCGCACGCATGGACGTTCAGATCTTCGGTGTGAAGAAAAGCGCGGAAACGCGCAAGGCATTGCGCTTCTTTGCCGAGCGCCGGACGCGAACGCATTTCGTGGATCTCCAGGAGCGTGCGGCCTCTCGCGGCGAACTCGTGCGGTTCGCGCAGAAGTTCGGGGTGCACGCACTGATCGACGAGAGCTCACGACGGTATGCAGAACTGGGGTTACGCACGGCCCTGTATGGCGACGAGCGGTGGATGTCGATCCTGGTCGATGAACCGCTGCTGCTGAAGATGCCCCTCGTTCGTCGCGGGAACGCGCTGACCATCGGCCCGGCGGAGGCGACGTGGAAGAGCTGGCTGGAGGCATGATTGACCTGTCGCGGACGGGGGCGCTGGCATGACGCAGATTGCGGTAAGCGGCGCGTCCGTCGAGTTCGGAGCGAGCACGTTGTTCCGGGACATCACGTTCACGGTGGCCAGCGGTGAGCGCTGGGGCGTGGTGGGACGAAACGGCACGGGCAAGACGACGCTGTTCAAGTTGATGACCGGGGATCTCGCGCCGTCCAAGGGACAGGTCGCGCGGCAGTCAGGACTCACGGTGTCGCTGCTGGGGCAACACCGCGACTACGGCACCGCCACCATGGTGTGGGAAGCGGCGGCGGGCCCGTTCGCCGAACTGCTGGCCCTCGAGCAATCGCTCGCGCAGCAAGCCGACGACCTCGCGACGACACATGATGAGGCGGCGCTGACGCGGTACGGGCGGGACCTCGAACGCTTCGAGCGCGAAGGAGGCTACACGATCGCGCCTCGGGTCGATGCCGTATTGCAGGGGCTGGGCTTCGACGCGACGAAGGCGCGCACGCAGATGCTCGACACGCTGAGCGGTGGCGAACGCGGTCGTGTGGGACTGGCGCGGCAGCTCGTGGCGCCATCGGACATCCTGCTGCTCGACGAACCGACGAATCATCTCGACCTCGAGACGACCGCGTGGCTGGAGCAGTACCTGCGCGAAACAGATCGCACCGTGATCCTCGTCAGCCACGACCGCGCGTTCCTCGCCGCCGTCGTGGACCACGTACTGCACTTCGAGGCGGAGACGGCGACGCCGTATGTGGGCAGTTACGAGGCCTTCGTGGCGCAACGCCAGGAGCGTCGTCTCGCGCAGCAGCGGGCGTTCGACAAGCAGCAGAAGGTGATCGCGGCGCAGACGGACTACATCGCGCGCAATCTCGCCGGAGTGAATACCAAGCAGGCGAAAGGGCGACGCAAGCTGTTGTCGCGGATGCCGCGCCTCGGCGCGCCTGTCGGTGAAGACGGGACGATGGCGCTTCGGCTCGAGATCGCCGAGCGTGGCGGGGACCAGGTGGCGGTGGCGGAGAAGCTCCGGATCGCCGTCGAGAGCCGAGTACTGATCGACCAGTTCGACGGACGCATCATGCGCGGAGATCGACTGGGCATCATCGGCCCCAATGGCGCGGGAAAGTCGACCTTGCTCAAGACGCTCGTCGGCGAACGTCCGGCCGACGCGGGTGCGCTACGTGTAGGCAATTCCATTCGTGTCGCCTACTACGATCAGCAACTCGGCCAGGTTCCGCTCGACAAGACATTGTATCAGGCGATCAGCGACCTCCGCCCCCAGTGGGAGCGACGGATGGTGCAGGGCCACCTTGGCCGGTTCGGTTTCTCAGGCGACGAAGTGCAGCGTCGGTCGGACACGCTGTCGGGCGGGGAGCGCGCTCGCGTCGCACTCGCGATGCTGATGCTCACGAGAGCCAATCTGCTCGTACTCGACGAACCCACGAACCATCTTGATGTCGAGACCATTGAGGTACTGGAGGACGCGATCGAGACGTACGAGGGCACGGTGATCCTCGTCAGCCACGACCGCGCGATGTTGCGGGCGCTGGCGAACCGGGTGTGGGTATTGCACGACCGCCACATCACCATGTTCGACGGGACGTTCGCGGAATGGGAAGTGGCCAGCGAGGAGCGTGCGCACGCCGCCGCGGTTCGGGCGGCGGAGGAGGTCGCGCTTCGACGCGTGGACGAGAAGAAACGGACCGCGTCAAAGCAGGATCGTACGTCCCCCTCAGGGGCAGGCGACGCCCAGCGCAAGACGCTCAAGCAGGCGCGCGAGCGGGCTGCAGAGGCGGAGCGAAAGGTGTCGGAGCTCGATGAAGAGATCACGACGGTCACCACGACGCTCGATGATCCGGAGCTCTACACGAAGTCGGGTGGGGTGGAGCAGGCGCACAAACTGGGCGCAAGACTGGACGGACTCCGCGCCCGACTCGACAAGGCGCTGGCAACGTGGGAACGGGAGACCGCCGCACTCGAAAAGCTCGAGCGTGGCGGCGTGTCCTGACATGATTCCGGGGGAGAAGCGCTCGTGACGCCGTGGGTTCAGCGATTCCTGATTGCGAACGTCCTGATGTTCTTCGTGCAGCAGACGGTGCCCGGCGTCGATTCGATGCTGCGGTTCATGCCGTCGCTGTTGCTGGAACGACCGTGGACACTCGTGACGTACATGTTCCTGCATGCGGGATTCACGCACATCCTGTTCAACATGCTGGGGCTCTATTTCTTCGGACCTCGCGTGGAGCAGCGCATCGGTTCCGAGCGATTCTTCGCCCTGTACATGATCAGCGGCATCACCGGCGGGCTGCTGTCCTTCTATAACCCGGCCATCCCGATCATCGGAGCGTCGGGGGCGGTCTATGGCGTAATGCTCGCCTTCGCCCGCTTCTGGCCGCGAGACCAGATCTTCATCTGGGGAATCATTCCGGTGGAAGTGCGGTGGCTGGTGCTCATCTACACCGTCGTCTCACTGATGGGCTGGGGTTCGGGGGTCGCCCATTTCGCGCATCTCGGTGGATTCCTCGGCGCGTTCCTGTATCTCCTCTGGCTGGAACGGAGTGCGGGCACACGGAAGTTCCGTCAGGTCGCCACCGCACCACCGGCCGCGAAGGATGCGGTCCTCGGCAACTGGCGCAACGTGAACCGTGCCGGCGTCCACGCCGTGAACAAGGACGAGGTCGACCGCATTCTCGACAAGATCAGTGCATCGGGCATCGGAAGTCTCACGCCGCAGGAGCGACTCTTCCTGTCCAACTTCGTTCCGCCGGATGATCGGCTTCCACCGGTGAGCTGACCGCCAACCATCGTCGGCGCATCGGGTTTCAGCGCGGACGCGGGTCAGCGATGCTCGGCTCAGAACTCGCCGACAAAGTTGATCTCGGGTTCCAGGTCGTAGCCGGAGCTCTCCTTCACCATCTTCTGCGCGTGCTGCACGAGAGCAATCACGTCAGCGCTGGTGGCATCGCCGAGATTGACCATGATGTTCGCGTGGATGTGGGAGATCTGTGCGTCACCGATGCGGTAGCCCTTGAGGCCGCACGCGTCGACGAGCCGACCGGCACCCACTCCTTCGATCTTCTTGAAGATCGAGCCCGCACTGGGATGCCACTCGAGCCACGGATGACGGCTGCCGCGCCAGCTGAGGTTCTCCTGCATGATCTTGTGCATCACCGCCGGATCCTTCTTCTCCAGCCTGAACGTGGCCGCGAGCGCGATGTCCTTCCTGTGATGGAGGATGGTATCGTCGTAGCCAAACGCCATGTACGCCTTGTCCACCGTCTTTCGCTCGCTCTCCTCGGTGAGGAGATCCGCGGACTCGAAGACCTCGGCGATGAACATCGTCCGTTCCCGCTCGGGAGCGGGAGACAGGAAATGAAGGTTCTGCCAGATGGCACCACCGACGGTGCTCGGAATGCCGACATAGTGTTCAAGCCCGGACCATCCGCGGCGTACGGCTTCCGGAATGAGTTGCGACATCACGGCGCCGCTTTCGACGGTGACACGACCATCGTCGTGGAAAACCGTGTGCGTCGCCACATTCCGGATCACCAGTCCACGTACCCCCTTGTCGGAAACGAGCACATTGGCACCGAGTCCGAGCACGAAGTACGGAACCTGCGCCTGCCGAGCGGTTACGATGGCTGTCGCGAGTGCGTCGGCGGTGTCGGCTTCGAACAGCAGGTCCGCCGGCCCGCCGATCTTGAAGGTGGTGTATGGTTCCAGCGAAACGTGGCGCCGGAGCCTGGGACCATGCAGTGCTGCTGCGACGTGTTCGAGCGCGGCTCGATCGATCGGCGGCGCGGACGACGGAGAGGGGATCTTGGCCATGAGTCAGGGAAAGCAATCATGAGAACAGTGCAATCGCTACCGCACCACCGTCTTCTGCTGCGTGCGACATTGGCTGTCGCTGCACTGACGCTCCTGACACTCCCCCTCGGCGCGCAGCGAGCGGAACTGGAGCGACGCATCAAGCGTGATACGTTGCCGAACGGACTCGAGGTGATCGTCGTCGAGAATCACGGCGTTCCGATCGCCACGATCGAAGTGAACGCTCGCAACGGATCATTCACGCAGTCAGCGACATACGAGGGCTTGTCGCACCTGTACGAGCACATGTTCTTCAAGTCGAATGCGACGTACCCGCAACCGGAGCAGTTCGTGGCCCGCGCATCGGAGCTGGGCGCGGTGTTCAACGGGACGACGGGTGAAGAGCGCGTCAACTATTACCTCACGGTGCCATCGGACAGCACCACGCCGGCGATGGCGTTTCTCGCGTCGGCCTTGCGCAATCCCCTCTTTCGTGCCGACGAACTGGAGCGGGAACGCGCGGTCGTGATCGGGGAGTACGATCGGAACGAGTCCGATCCGTTCTACGCCCTGACGACCGCCATGGGCCGCACGCTGTGGGGGAATGCGTGGAGCCGCAAGAATCCGCTGGGCGAGCGGGCCGTGATCCTGAAGACGACGCCCGAGCAGATGCGAACGATCCAGCGAAAATATTACGTGCCCAACAACACGGCGCTCATCGTGACGGGCGACGTGACGGCCGATTCCATTTTCGCGACTGCTCGGCGCCTGCTCGGTGATTGGCCGCGCGCGCCGGATCCGTTCGTCACCGATCCGATTCCGGCGGTACCGCCACTCGTGGGCAACAGGGCGGTGATCGTGGAGCAACCGGTGAATGCCGTCGTCGTGCTGCTCCAGTGGCACGGACCGGGCGCGCACGCCGATGTTGCGGCGACCTACGCGGCCGATGTGTTCTCCGACGTCCTCAACCAGCCCGGCTCACGCTTTCAGCGGAAGCTGGTCGACAGCGGCCTCTGGCAATCGATGGACGTCAACTATTACACGCTCAATCAAGTCGGCCCCATCACGATTGGTGGCGCCGTGGCACCGGGCAAGCTGCGCGAGGCGATCGCCGCACTCGACCGAGAGCTGCTCGAGGTAGTGAAGCCGGGCTACATCACGACGGACGCAGTGGACGGGGTGAAGCAGAAGCGTATCGTCGGGACCATGGAGAGCCTGGAGCGAGCATCGGGCTTCGCGCACCAGCTCGGCTTCTGGTGGGCGGTGACGGGAATGGAGTACTTCTACGGTTACAACGACGCGATGGCCAGACAGACGTCGGATGATCTTCGGCGCTATGCGGCGCGATACATCCTCGGCAAGCCGCGCGTGACGGGAGTGCTCCTGTCTCCTGAAGTGCGCCGAACGATCCGGATTACCGAAGCGGAGCTGACGTCGGGAGGCATGCCATGACGCGCGCACTCCTGCTGCTCGCCGCGATTCTGGGGGTCGCGAATGTCGGTGCCGCTCGTGCACCGACGACCCGCGTCGTCGCGCCGGTGGCGGCGACGCACGCGGCAGACACCGCGGTGACGACGAAGTTCGAGGTCGCCGGCGTTGCCGTCATTCTGCGCCGCAACCCAGCGAATGAAGTGGTGGTCGCCAACCTCTACCTGCTGGGCGGCGCGCGACAGCTCACGCCCGGAACCGCGGGGATCGAGGCGATGCTGCTCGCGGCGAGCGAGCGCGGGACGCGGAAATTTCCCGGCTCCGCACTGCGACAGCGTACGGCGCGACTCGGGAGCTCGATCAGTATCGAGGCGGGTGACGACTGGAGCGCGATCGGGCTGCATGCCATCCGCGCCACCTTTGACTCGACGTGGGCGCTGATGGCGGACCGCGTTATCGCGCCAACGCTCGCCTCGAGCGAAGTGGAGCTCGTGCGCGACCTGATGCTCACCGGCGCGCGGCAGCGGAGGAGCGATCCCGACGACGCAGCGACGGAGCTCGCCGACAGCCTGCTGTACCAGCGGCATCCGTACGCGGTATCGACATCCGGCACCGAGGCGTCGCTCGCGGCGATCACGGCGGCGCAACTGCGCCAGTATCACACCCGCGAGTTCGTGACGTCGCGCATGCTGCTCGTCGTCGTGGGCAATGTGGACCGCCCCCAGATCGAGCGCCTCGTGCGCAGCACGCTGGGCACACTGCCTCGCGGGTCATATCGCTGGACTGCTCCGCCCGCCCTACCAGACGCCGGTCGCGCCGTCGCATTCGACAATCGCCAGCTACCGACGAACTACCTGCTCGGCTACGTGCCGGGTCCGTCGGCGACGAGCGCCGACTACACGGCGTTTCGCGTGGCGACCGCGGTGCTGTCGGGCCGACTGTTCACGGAAGTGCGCTCGCGTCGCAACCTGAGCTACGCCGTGGAATCGCCTTTTCTCGAGCGAGCGTACGCCATCGGCGGGCTGTACGTGACCACGGTGGATCCGAATGCGGTGCTTCGGATCATGCGCGACGAGCTCGATGCGCTGCAGAACGATCGGGTGGAGGAAGCGGGCCTTCGGCGCCTCGAACAGCAGTTCATCACGGAGTACTACCTCAAGAACGAAACCAACGCGGATCAGGCGAACGTGCTCGCGCGCGCGGAACTGTACCAAGGAGACTACCGCGCCGCGGACCGCTTCATGGCGCAGCTGCGACGCGTGACGCCAGCCGATGTCGAGCGTGTCGCAAAAAGGTATCTCACCAACTTCCGCTTCGCCTTTGTGGGAGACACGACCAAGCTGGATCGTGCGCTGCTGTCCAGATTCTGATCCGGCAGTGAGCGGGCAGTGACCTACCGCGGTCGCTGACCGACGCGCGCCGCCAGCACGGTGCGCACCTCGGCCAACGACCCGCCCAGCGCGCGCAGCGCCACGAGCGCGTGATAGAAAAGGTCTGCCGTTTCCTCGCGCGCGCGCGAGACATCGCCGTCCGCACAGGCAGTCACGAGCTCGGCTGCCTCTTCGCCAAGCTTCTTCAAGCGCAGGTTGCGGTCGCCGAGCAGCCGGCGCGTGTAGCTCGGCGCGGCGTTGAGCACCGCGGGGAGGGCGGCACGCGCAGCAATGGTGGTGTCGAGCAGGGCGATCGCGTCAGCCGCGAGTGCCCGCTCGCCGAAGCACGACGTCGTACCGGTGTGACAGGCCGGACCCGCCGGGACGACACGGGCGAGGAGGGCATCGCCATCGCAGTCGGGATCGAGCGAGATGACACGCTGCACGTTGCCGCTGGTGCCTCCCTTGTGCCACAGGCCGCGCGTGCGCGATCGGTAGTGCATCTCGCCGGTGGCGAGCGTGCGCTCCAGCGCTTCGCGATCAGCGGCGGCCACCATCAGCACGGCACCGGTCTCCGCATCCTGCGCGACGACCGTGACCGTGCCGCTGCCCTTGTCGAAGTTCAACGTATCGAGGTCGAGCATCCTATTCCGGTGCAGGATCAGTGAGGAGCGCGCGCGCGCGAACGGCGAGCGCCTGGTTGGTGGCGATGGCACTTCCGCCGAACGCGGTATCGCGCCCATCCCAATCGGTGAACGCGCCGCCAGCCTCGCACACGATGGGATACAGCGCCGCAGCATCCCACGGCGAAAGTATGGGGTCGCACATCACTTCGGCCTGCCCCGTAGCGACGAGCAGGTAGCCGAAGCAGTCGCCCCAGGTACGTGCGACGGCTGATCGATTCGCCATGCGATCCCACCCGGACCGTCGCTCCGGCCGATCGAGGAAACGCGCGTCGGTGGTGAGAACTGTCGCGTCGTCGAACGCGGATACGGACGAGACCAAGCAGCGGCTGCCGTTCCACCAACAGCCCGCGCCCGGCGCAGCCGCGATCAGCTCACCGACAGCGGGAAAATACGCCGCTCCAGCCAGCACGCGCTCGCCTTCGCAGAGCGCAACGAGCGATCCCCATAGCGGTGTGCCCCGGATGAAGGCCTTCGTCCCGTCGATGGGATCGATCACCCAGCGCCGGCGCGCCCCGGCGCGCTCCTCCCCGAACTCCTCGCCCAGCACGCCGTCCTCGGGAAAGAACTGCCGTACCCATTCACGCGCGGCTTGCTCCGCCGCGCGATCGGCAATGGTCACCGGCGAGCCGTCCGGCTTGGTCTCGATGGTGAGGCGCGAGCGATAGTGCCCAAGCGCGATGTCGCCCATAAGTCGCGCCAGATCCACCGCCGGGGCGATGTG
>JBDSSY010000009.1:0-4380 GCA_039928585.1 Gemmatimonadaceae bacterium
AGGAAGCCGCGAAAACACTCACAACCACAGGACGATCATCTACCCGTACCACTACGCAGTTGATCCCCGAATGCTGAAGGGCCGCCCCAAGGCGGCCCCTCCGATTCCCCGCCGCACGCCGCACGCCCCACGACGCGCCGCACGCCTCTCGCCTCACGACGCGCCGCACGCCTTTCGCCGTACGCAGAAGGCCTTTCGCCGTACGCCGAAGGCCTCTCCCCGTACGCGGTGGCCGCTGCCCGCTATCGTCCCACCATCATCCGCCGCCGCAACGTCGCCAGCCGCTTGCGCACCGACCCATCCAGCACGGTATCCCCCACGTGCACGATCACCCCGCCCATGATGGCCGGGTCCACCGTGATGTGCGGAATCACAGTCTTGTCGAAGAGCCGCGAGAGCTGCGCGGCCACCGCCTTGGTCTCCTCGTCCGACTGCTCCCTGGCCACCGTGACCTTCGCATGCAGGCGATTCTCCGCCGCGTCGACGAGGTCGAAGTACGTGCGCGAAATTTCCGGAATCAGCATCTGCCGCCGGTTCTTCACCAGCGCCTGGAGAAAGCGCACCATCAGCCGCGGCATGCGGTCCTGAAACGCCTTTGCCAGCACGTCCATCTTCGTCTGCGCCGGCACGCGCGGCGATTCCAGGAATAGTCGGAGCTGCGGATTCGTCTCCATCGCCTTGGCGACGTCGGCGAGCATGCCGCCCCAGCCACGCAGGTCTTCCGCCTTTCCCGCGAGCACGAGGAAGGTCTCGGCGTAGCTGCGGGCGATCGTGGTATCGCGCATGGGTTACCGGCTCGCCGTGACGGCGCTCGTCGTCACGCTGGCGAGAAAGCTCTCCACCAGCTTGCGATTCGCGTCGCGATCCAGGTTCTGGCCGATCACCTTGCCGGCGCCGAGGATGGCGAGGTCCACCGCCTCGCGCCGCAGCTCGGCAATGGCCTTCGTGCGCTCGGCCGAAATCTCGGCCCGCGCCCGCTCGAGCATCTTCTGCTGCTCCGCGTGCGCCTGTTCCACCAGCTCCGCGCGCACGCGCTCAGCCGCCGCGCGAGCGTCGGCGATGAGCTGCTGCCCTTCCGCGCGCGACGCGTCGAGGTTGGCGCGGTGCTCGGCCAGCAGCTTCGCTGCCTCCTCGCGATCGCGCTTCGCGTCGTCCATCGCCTTCTGAAGCGCCTGCTCGCGCGCCTCCACGGCGGCGGTGATCGGCTTGAAGGCGAACTTCGATAGCACGAACAGCAGGATGACGAAGATCAGCAGCGTCCACACCATCAGCCCATAGCTGGGCGACAGCAGGTCGGCTTTGTGCGCTTCCTGGGCGAGCGCGGGTGCGGCGGTGCCGGCGATCAGGGCGAGCGAGCGAAGCAGAGTGCGCATCGTGTTGGACCGAAAGAAAAGGGGTGAACGTCCGGCACCCCGGGGCGCCGGACGCTCCGACGAAATCAGATCTTGCCCTGGATCTGGAACGCGATGACGACGCCGAACAGCGCGGCGCCTTCGATGAGTGCGGCGAGAATGAGCGCCGCGGTCTGGATGCGAGCCGCGGCTTCGGGCTGGCGTGCCATGCCTTCCACGGCCTGGCCACCGATGCGGCCGATGCCGAGTCCGGCGCCGATGACGGCGAGTCCCGCGCCGAGTCCGGCACCCACCGCCATCATGCCACGCGAGCTGGCGGCGGCGACAGCAGTCAGGTTCCCGGCTTCCTGTCCGGCGGCCTGCAGAAGCGGAAGAATCTCGATCATTATTCTATCTCCAATTCGTGCAACAACGTGAATGCGTCAGCGCCCGCGACCGTCTCCTGCGTCGCCGTCCGCCAGCGAGACCCGGGTCTCAGCGGACTTCACCGGTCACTCGACCGGGTACATGGTGTGCGGCTGGGCGAGCCCCGCACGCCTAGTGGTGAGCTTCCCGTATCTGGCCGATGAACACGCTCGCCAGCAGCGAGAAGATGAATGCCTGCAGGAACGCCACGAACAGCTCCAGCATCATGATCGCCACCGCCATCAGCAGTGGCGCGGTGCCCAGCACGTAACTCTTGAAAGCGAAGATGAGGCCGATGAGCGCGAGCACCACGATGTGGCCCGCCGTCATGTTCGCGAACAGACGGATCGTCAGCGCGAACGGCTTCGTGAGCTTGCCGATGAACTCGATGGGCGTCAGCAGCACGAACATCGGCACGCGCAGCACCAGCGGCATGTCCTTGTTCCAGTAGAAGATCGTGCTCAGATAGCCGAGCCCCTGCGCGCGCATGCCGGCGAACTCCACGACGAGGAAGGTGATGATCGCCAGCGTCGCCGTCACCGAGATATTGCCGGTGGCGGTGGAGCCGAACGGAATGAGGCCCAGCAGGTTGGCCATCAGGATGAAGAAGAACAGGCCGAGGATGAATGGCGCGTATCCTTCGCCGTGGTGGCCGAGGTTGGGGATCGCGACTTCCTGGCGGATGTAGAGCACCATCGCCTCGATGCCGGCGGCGAAGCCCTTCGGGCGGCCGACGGCGTGCGTGTGCCGTTTGTGCGCGCGCGCGGCGCCGATGAGCACGATGCAGCAGAGCGCCGCCGCCAGCAGCAGCATCACGACGTGCTTCGTGGGCGACATGTCGATCTCGACGCCGCCGATGTGCAACGGGGCCCAGCGCGGCAGCTCGACCTCGTGCACTTCCCAGAACTTCGGGAAGCCCGGGACTTCGATGCAGTGCGAGTCGGTGATGTGCGGGGTGATGATGTCGCTGGGGTCGTGTGCCGGGCAGCCGGTGGCCGCGGCGGCGTCATGTCCCTCCGGCGTGGCCGTCCCGTGCTGCACGTCGGTCGACGTCACGCGGGCCGCGGTGGCGGCAGCGGAGTCGAGCGCCTGCGCTGGCGTGGGCGACGCGTGCGATGCGTCCTGCGCGCGGAGCGGTGTGGCGGCGATGAGCAGGGCGAGAACGAGCAGGCGAGTCGTCATACGTTGAGCAGTGGCGGTTCGATCAATTCGGTCAGGAAGAAGAACGTCGCGAGGCTGAGCAGCGCCACGTTGGAGGGCAGTCCCAGCCCCCGGCTCACGAATCCATGGATCACGAGGGCGACGAGGCAGATCGCCGCGCCGAGCGCCCAGCCAGCCACACCATTGCCACTCGCGGCCATGAGCCGCGCGATGGCGAAGGCGACCATCTGTACCACCAGCGCGACCACCGCGCTTACCAGCACTGCATGCCGTTCCAGGGGCGAACCCCAGACCATCAGGAGCACCGCACTCGCCAGGCCGATGGCGAGCATGCAACCGAGTGCGTAAAGAATGAGCGCGCGGCCCATCGCTGGCCGTTCGTTCATGATGGCTTGCCGGCGCGCCGGGCCGCTCTCGCGGCGTCGTCGCGCTTCTGCGCCGCCATCAACTTGCTGTACATGCTGTAGAAGCTTGCGCCTGCCCCGATGAACACGCCGGCGATGAGCAGCCATGGTTCGGTGCCCAGCTTGCGATCCAGCCACTGGCCCAGGTACAGGCCGCCGAGGATCGCGATGACGAAGGTGAGTCCGTGCCCCGCGAACTGCCCCGCGGAGGTGTTGCCTTCGTCGGCGGCGGTGGGGCCAGTGCTGCCCCGTGGCGGATCACCCGGTTTGCCAGTCATTCCGCGGGCGGAATCTAGCGCTTGTGAAATTTTTAGCAAGCGAACGAGCTGCCCAAACCGAAGGAACACCGTAGAAATGTGACAGGCTCGCAAGTGTAATCAGAATCACCACTTGGGTGTGACGAGAGAGGCTGTACATTCGTCTTGCTGTTGATAACTTGAGTGCCGGATGGATGTGTGAGCGGATGACCGTTCGCGCCCATTCGGTGCCTTCTACTCTGTGTCTTGACAATGAATACGCGCATCCTGATCCCGCTGCTCCTCGCTGGAGCGGTCGCCCTTGCCTGTGGCTCCCGTTCGCATGCTGATGCGACGGTGAAGCCCACCGACAAGCGCGCGCGGTCGATGGGAACGCCCACGCTCTCGGCGCAGACCCTCGCCGAACAGCGTCCCGCCCCCGAGAAAATGACCGTCGCTCCGTTGAAGTCCGCGTTCGTCGTTCGCGCCGAAGCGCGCGCCATTCACTTCGCGCTCGACCTCACGAACGCGACGAAGAAGCACGTGGAGCTCTCGTTCCCCAGCGGGCAGGAATACGATTTCGCCGTCGTGGATTCCACGGGGCGCGAAGTGTATCGATGGGGCAAGGAGCGCATGTTCACGCAGTCCATCCAGAACCGCTTGCTCGACGGCGGCGCGACAATGCGGATCGAGGAGCGCGCCAACCAGTCGCTGCCCAACGGCAGTTATGTCGCCGTGGCAACACTGCGCAGCAGCAATTACCCGGTGCAGGAGCGCGTGACGTTCGAGCTTCGCTAGCTGTGACCCGGCGTCGCGCGCCGG
>JBDSSY010000010.1:0-2665 GCA_039928585.1 Gemmatimonadaceae bacterium
TGCCGAACTCCTTGAGGAACGGCACGAAGTTGCCCGACCATCCCACGGCCACCGTCGCGGCGCCGAAGAGATATTCGAGCATGAGATCCCACCCGATGATCCAGGCCACGAACTCGCCCAGCGTGGCGTAGCCGTAGGTGTAGGCCGAGCCGGCGATGGGGATCATGCTGGCAAACTCGGCGTAGCAGAGACCCGCGAAGCCGCACGCGATGCCTGCTGCCACCATGGAAAGCACGACGCCGGGGCCGGCATACTGTGCGGCGGCGTTGCCGGTGAGGACGAAGATGCCGGCGCCGATGATCGCGCCGATTCCGAGCAACGTCAGGTTGGTCGCTGTCAGCGTGCGACGCAGTCCCTGGTCACCCTCCTCCGCGGCCTCGCGCTGGAGCACCGCAATACTCTTTCTGGACCACAAACCCATCGTGGGAGTCTCCGCCGTCGGTGAGCAGGAAATAGCTGCGATTGTATACAGAATTCGGACGCGACAACTTCGTTGCCGGGAAACACGTTGTCAAGACAGAATGCGCGCGCTACAGGCTGTAGTTCGGCGCCTCGCGCGTGATCGTCACGTCGTGCGGATGCGACTCGCGCAGGCCCGCGGCGGTGATGCGCACGAAATGCGTGCGGGTGCGCAACTCATCGATCGTGCCGCAGCCGACGTAGCCCATTCCGCTGCGCAGGCCGCCCACCATCTGGTATAGCACGTCGGCCACGGGGCCGCGATACGGCACGCGTCCCTCGATGCCCTCGGGCACCAGCTTCTTCGGTGACAGCTCGCCCTCCTGGAAATACCGGTCGGCGCTGCCGTCCTGCATGGCGCTCAACGATCCCATGCCGCGCACCATCTTGAACCGGCGCCCCTCCAGCAGGAAGGTCTCGCCCGGGCTCTCCTCGGTGCCGGCGAGCATGCTGCCCATCATCACGCTGCAAGCGCCGGCGGCGAGAGCCTTCACCGCGTCACCCGAATACTTGATGCCCCCGTCGGCGATGACCGGCACGTCGCCGGCACCCTCCACCGCGTCGAACACGGCGGTGAGCTGCGGCACGCCGACACCGGTGACCACACGCGTCGTGCAGATCGAGCCCGGCCCGACACCCACCTTCACCGCGTCCACCCCGCGCTCCACGAGCGCGCGCGCGCCTTCTCGCGTCGCCACGTTGCCCACCACGAGCTGCGTCTCGGGAAACGCCTCGCGCACGCGGCTCGTCGCCTCGAGTACGCCATCGGCATGTCCATGTGCCGTGTCGATGATGAGCGCGTCGACGCCCGCGTCGATCAAGGCCCGGGCGCGGACGAGGAAGTCACCCGCGGCTCCGATGGCCGCCGCCACGCGCAGACGGCCATGCGAGTCCTTGTTGGCCGTGGGATACTGCCGCCGCTTGTGAATGTCCTTCACGGTGATCAGCCCTTTCAACCGCCGCTCGTCATCGACGACCGGCAGCTTTTCCACGCGATGCTTGGCCAAGATCCGTTCGGCCTCGTCCAGCGTCGTCCCTTCCGGCGCCGTGACAAGCCGATCCTTCGTCATCGCCTCGGCCACCGGCCGGTCGAGGCTTCGCTCGAACTGGAGATCGCGATTCGTGATGATGCCCACGAGCCGCCCGTCCAGATCCACGATCGGCACACCGCTCACCTTGAACCGGGCCATCAGGTTGCTCGCCTCGCGGAGTGACGCGGATTCAGGGAGCGTGTACGGATTGAGGATCATCCCGCTTTCGCTGCGCTTGACGATGTCCACCTGCATCGCCTGCCGGTCGATGGACATGTTCTTGTGCAGCACGCCGATGCCCCCGGATCGCGCCATGGCGATCGCCATCTCCGCTTCGGTGACGGTGTCCATCGCTGCCGAGACGAGCGGCACGTTGAGTTCGATCTTGCGCGAGAACAACGACCGGGTGGACACGTCCTTCGGATGCGTCACCGAGTGGCGCGGCGAGAGCAGCACGTCGTCGAAGGTGAGCGCGATGTCGTCGCGGACGCGCGAGGCCCCATTGCGCGACGGCCCGCTCTCCGCATGAAGCGGAGCAGCGGGCCGGCCGGTGGAATCGGAACGAATTGTGGTCGCCATGGCGAAACGTAGGCGAGCCCGAACGGTGGCGCCAGTCGGCCGCTACCCGCGCCCGATCACCTTGAGCCGCCGACGGATGCTTCGCGGGAGGAAGAACGCCGCGGCGGCCAGCGCTTCCTTGAGGTTCAGGTCGGCCAGATCCTCGAGCGATCCATTCCAGTGCGCGGTGACGACGTTCCGTCCCGCGTTGGCAACGAGTCGCTGCAGCGCCATGACGAGGACGAAGACGTCGTCGACCTCTCCGATGAACGGGATGAAGTCGGGAATGAAATCCACCGGCAGGGCGATATAGGCCATCGCTCCCGCCACCAGCAGCTTGTCCAGCCCGCTCACGCGGCTGTCGGTGATCAGTCCACCGAGCAGGCGGAGATAGGCCGGCAGCTGTTTCATGTAATACACCACCGTGCGCTTGGCGCCCGTGCGCGGTGACTCGGCGGCCACGCGCGCCCGCGTCGAAGTTCCGCTGGCTCCAGCGCCCGTGGTCTTGCTGCGCGCTCGGCCGCCCGTCGTCGTTGCCACTCGCGTGCTCCGGTTTTCTGGTGTGAGCCGGCTCGGCTAGTTGCCGGCCGCCGGCGGAGTGCCGCCGGGCGTCGCGC
>JBDSSY010000011.1:0-5972 GCA_039928585.1 Gemmatimonadaceae bacterium
CGACTTGATCAGGTCGCGACGCACGTAGAGGAAGCCGGTGCCGATGGGTGCATGCAGCCACTTGTGCAGGCTCGTGCCGTAGTAATCGCAGCCCAGACTGTCGCGGGTGAAGGGGAAGTGGGCGAAGGCGTGCGCGCCGTCCACGAACACCTGGATGCCTCGCGGCTTCGCCAGTTCGACGATCTCGCGGACCGGCGCGATGTAACCCGTCTGGAAGCTGATGTGCATGATCTCGATCACCTTCGTGCGCGGCGTGATCGCGGCCGCGACCTGGCCGACGAACGATGAATCGCTGGTCACCGGCGTCTCGATCTTCACGCGCTTGAGCACGATCCCTTCGCGCCGCTCCCGCTGCCGCCACGCGTTCTGCATGCGCGGGTAGTTCTGCGTCGTCATCACCACCTCGTCGCCGCGGGCGAGGTCGATGCCGAAGATCATCGTCTCGTTTGCCTCCGACGCGTTGCGCGTGATCGCCATCTCCTCAGGGTCGCACCCGAATTCCGCTGCGAGGTCGCGGCGGACCGACTCGATCCGCGGCTCGAGTACGCGCCACATGTGATCCACCGGCAACTCGTTGGAGAACCGGATGTCGCGGATCATCTGTTCGAGCACGTGCGTGGGCGCCGGCGAGCAGCCACCGTTGTTGAGGTTCACCATCGTGCGGTCGATGTCGAACGCGCGCTGGATCTCGCCCCAATACGTCTCGTCGTCGGCCGTCTCGGCGGGCGTATGTCCTCCGGCTCGCGAGCCCGCATCGAAGAGTCGGCGGAACGCGTCGGGTCGGAACGTCGGCAGTGAGACGCTCGCACCGAGCATGGACGCGACGAAGGTTCGGCGGTCAGGCATGGGAGTCCGGGATGGCTGGGCGTCTATCATCGTTCGGCGATGGGCCCGCGTCCAGAGTCGTCAGAGCAACTCGGGGCCGAGCCGCCTCAGCGCCCGTACCATGAGGAAACATTCCTGCGCTGCCGCCCCTTCATTTGCTGTGCGCGACCACCGCGCGACACGACCCGGCCGACTCCTCCCAATCTTTTCCAATGACGCCACGCCGCAACCTGCGCCGCCGCGCCGGCCTGATCATTCTGGCCGCCGCCTTCGTCTCCTTCCTCCTGTCCGTCACGCTGTGGTTCACGGGCAGCCGTGAGCAGGGACTATTCGTGGGGCTGTGGGTGCCGTCCATCCTCTCGTTTGGATGCGTCGCCCTCCTGATCAGCGGTGACCGGCTTGAGTAACCTAGCCCTGTTCGTTGTCGGAGTCGTGGTCACCATTCCCACGGCGACCGTCATTATCGCGCTAGTCTTCGCCGCCGGGATCGATGAACGAGCGGAGAAGAAGCGCGTGGCGCGAAACGAGCCCGCAACGACGCTGTAGGATCAAGCGGCCTGAATATCCCGCCGTGGATGAGGCGACTCGCGTGCGAATGTGTTGACCAGCGCGAGCTCGTAAGCGTCCTCGTAGTCGTTCTCCTCGGCATCGCGATTGTAGGGGCGCAGCGTGCCGTCCAAGAGGTCCCCTCCCTCGCGGCGGTCCTTCGGGCCGAACACGAACGCCGCGCGCCGACGCTCCAGGGGCGCAAAGCGATGCGTCGCCGCTCGCGGCCGAGCAATGACATCTCCCGCATTGAACTGCAACGCGCGACGTTTCCCCGCCGCCGACCCACCCGGGAGGCACTGTCCCCATCGCGATCGAACGACATGACCCGCCCCACCCTCACGCCTGTCCCCGTGGTCCCGCTGTGCCGCGACGGGCCGTCCCTCTCCGCGGTCGTCGCCGGCGTGTGGCGGATCGCAGGCTGGAAGCTCGACGTCGCCGCACGCATTCGCTGGATCGAGGAGCGGATCGCCCTCGGCGTGACGAGCTTCGACCACGCCGACATCTATGGTGACTACGCCGCCGAGTCCCTGTTCGGCGAGGCACTGGCGGCGTCACCCGCGCTACGCGACCGGATCCAGCTGGTCTCCAAGTGCGGCATCCGGCTCGTCTCGAGCCAACGGCCCACACACACGATCAACTCGTACGACTCGTCGCGCGCGCATGTCCTCGCGTCGGTAGAGGAGTCGCTTCGCGCCCTGCGCACCGACCGGCTGGACCTCCTGCTCATGCATCGCCCCGACTACCTGATGGATCCCGACGCGCTGGCCGCCACGTTCGGCGAGCTGCGCGCCGCGGGGAAGGTGCTGCATTTCGGCGTGTCCAATCACTCCGCGTCGCAACTCGCCCTGCTGCACCGGCGCGTGCCGCTCGCGACGAACCAGATCGAACTCTCGCCCCTGCACCTCGATCCGCTGGAGGACGGCACCCTGGATCAGTGCGTGGAGCTCGGCTGCCGCCCGATGATCTGGTCCCCGCTCGCGGGCGGCCGGCTGCTCACCGGCGATGACGAGCGCGCTCGGCGGGTGCGCGGCGTGCTCGAGACAATCGGCCGCGAGCGCGGCGCATCGGCGGCCACGGTCGCGTACGCGTGGTTGCTGCGGCACCCTTCGCGTCCCGTCCCGATCGTCGGCTCGCGGCGGCTCGTCGCCCTGGGCGACGCCGTGGCAGCGCTGGGCGTCGAGCTGTCATCCGAGCAGTGGTATCGCGTGTGGGAAGCGGGAGCGGGGCATCCGGTGCCGTAATGTCTATCATCTTCGGCGACGGGTCCGCGTCCAGACTTGTCACTCCACCCCGGTGCCGAGAAGCACACGCGCGTCGACCGCCACGCCTTCCGTCCCCGAAATCAGGAGCGGGTTGATGTCGAGCTCCTCGATCTGCGGGAAGTCGGCCCCGAGGCGCGCGACCCTCACCAGCACATCCGCCAGCTGCGTGCGGTCGGCCGCCGGCATGCCGCGCAGGGCGCCGAGAATCCGGGCGCCCCGCAGGCCGGCGAGCATGTCACCAGCCTCCTGCCCGTCGATGGGGGCGAGCCGAAAGCTCACATCCCGCAGCACTTCGACGAGCACGCCACCCAGTCCCACCATCACCAGCGCTCCGAAGCCCGGTTGGCGGGAGATGCCGGCGATGAGCTCGCGGCCAGCGGACAATTGCCGCTGGACCAGCACGCCGTCGATGCGGGCATCGGGCACCGCTCGCTGCACGCTTGCCACGATCTCACGAAACGCATCCTGCACCGCAACCGCGCCAGTGAGACCAAGCCGCACGCCGCCAACGTCGGTTTTGTGAATGACGTCCGGTGAGACGATCTTGAGCACCACCGGTCCGCCGCCAAGGGTATCGGCATATGCGGCAGCCTCCTCCGCCGTCCGCGCGACCCGCGCACCGACCGTGGGAATGCCGTACGCCTCGATCACCGCCAGCGCGTCCACCTCGCTCAGCTTCCGCTCGCCCCGCGCCAGGACGGCATCGATGACTGCGCGGACCCGGTTCGCGTCGACGCCGAGCATGGCGGCGTTGGGGACGGCGCGTTCAGGTCGCGCGGCGAGCGCGCCGTGGCGCACGAGTGCGCCGAGGGCGCGCGCGGCGGACTCGGGGAAGATGTACGCGGGAACGCCGGCCTCCTGGAGCTCCCGCTTTCCTTGCGGAAGTCCTTCGAGCCCCATGAGGACGGTCAGCACGGGCTTGTCCGAGTGCGCCACCGCCACCGCGCCGATCGCCTCTGACACGTCGGCGGTGCGCACGCCGAGCGGCGGGGTGAAGATCGCGACGACCGCATCGACACCCGCATCCGCGAGCACGGCGTCGAGCGCGACGCGGTAACCCGCGGCGTCTGCCGATGCGATCATGTCGAGCGGGTTGCGGATGGACGCCTCCGCAGGAAAGAGCGGCGCGATGCGGGCCACGGTTTCCGGCCGAAACTCCACCAGGTCGAGCCCATGCTCCTCGAGCGCGTCGGCGGCGAGCACTCCTGGTCCGCCGGAGTTGGTGACGACCGCGGTGCGACGCCCGCGCGGCGGCTTGAGCACCGAGAAGGCCATCGCCATGTCGAAGAGCTCTTCGATGGACGCAGCGCGCAGCACGCCTGCCTGCTGCATCAGCGCCTCGACGGCACTGTCGCTCGCGGCAAGCGCGCCCGTGTGCGACGCCGCTGCCTGTGCGCCGACGGACGAGCGCCCCGCCTTGACGACGATGATGGGTTTGGTGCGTGTCACGCGAGAGGCGATCTCCAGGAAGCGGCGCGGGTTCCCGAAGTTCTCGACGTACATGAGGATGACGCCGATCTGTGGATCGTGCTCCCACTGCAGCAACACGTCGTTGCCGCTGACGTCGGGCTTGTTCCCCATCGAGACGAATTGCGCGATGCCGATGCCGTACTCGGTCGCATAATCGAGGACGTTGGCGCCGATCGCTCCCGATTGGGACACGAATGCCGCGGGTCCGAATGGCGGCATAGGCCGGACGAACGTCGCGTTCATCGAGTACAGGGGATCGGTGTTGATCATCCCCATGCAGTTCGGGCCGACCATGCGCATCCCGTGACGCCGCACCACGTCGAGCAGTTCTTGCTCCAGCTCCACCCCCGCTCCACCGACTTCGCGGAACCCAGCGGAGATGACCACGAGTCCTTTCACTCCCCGCCCGCCGCACTCCTCGGCCACGTCGATCACGCGTTCCTTCGGCACCGCGATGACGGCGACATCGATCGCCGCCGGAATGGCCGAGATGCTCGCCCATGCGGGAAGCGCATGTACCGAAGCGGCCTTGGGGTTCACCGGATACACCGCTCCGGTGAACCGTCGATCCACGAGGTTGGCGACGATCTGATGGCCGATCGTGTTGGGAGTTCGCGATGCGCCGACGACGGCGATCGTCCGCGGCTTGAGGATCGCGTCGAGGGCGCCCACGGCTGATGGCGTGTGAGGTGTAAGCGGCGACGGAACGTGTCTGGACATGCAATCTCGCGGAAGCCGGGTGCGTCTCGGGAGCGCAGCCTCGGTGCCGAATATCTAATCACACGTCGTCAACGCGCCGGCGGGACAGCTGACCGGCCTCGGAATGGCGAGTGGGCCGTACCTGCTGAACTCGAGGTACACGCTGCCAATTGGCAGCGACATCACGTGGAATGACACGAAGGGCCCGGCGAAGTCGCCGGGCCCTTCGTGCCCCACGGCATCTCGCGGTCTACTGCACCGCGTTGATCATGTCGAAGATGGGCAGGTACATCGCCACCACCATGCCGCCGACCACCACACCGAGGAAGACGATCATCACCGGCTCCATCAAGCTGAGCAGGTTGCTGACCGCCGCGTCCACCTCCTCATCATAGAAGTCGGCGATCTTCGAGAGCATCTCGTCCAGTCCACCGGTCTGCTCGCCAACCGCGATCATGCTGATGACCATCGGCGGAAAGACCTGGCTCTTCTGGAGCGGCGCGGCGATCGTTTCACCGCCGGCGATGCTGGCGCGCGATTCCATGATCGCGTCGGAGATGACGCGGTTGCCCGCTGTCTTCGCCGTGATCTCCAGTCCTTCCAGGATGCTGACGCCCGAACCGATGAGCGTGCCCAGCGTTCGCGTGAACCGCGACACCGCTGACTTGCGCAGCACGTCGCCCAGCACCGGCGCCTTCAGCATCAGCCGGTCGATCACGAGTCTGCCGTTGTTCGAGGCGTAATAGTTCTTCGTGAAGTAGACCAGCGCGACGCCGCCCGCGATCACCGCCCACCAGTAGCCGGTGAGGAACTTGGACATCGAGATCACGACGCGAGTGGGCAGCGGCAGCGCGAGGCCGACGCTGGCGAACATCCGCTCGAAGGTCGGGATGACGAAGATGAGCAGCACCGAGATCGCGATCGCCGCGACGCTCGAGATGACGCCCGGGTAGATCATCGCGCCCTTCACCTTTCGTACGAGCGCATCGTTCTTTTCCATGAACGTCGCGAGGCGCATCAGGATGGTGTCCAGAATACCGCCCGCCTCACCGGCCGCCACCATGTTCACGTACAGGTCGCTGAACGCGTTCGGATGCTTGCGGAACGCGTCGGCCACCGTATTGCCGCTCTCGACGTCGAACACGACGGCGTTCGTCACGTCCTTCA
>JBDSSY010000012.1:0-4727 GCA_039928585.1 Gemmatimonadaceae bacterium
GCCGACGTGCATGTCGCCACGATCGGCACCGGGCTGCTCACCTCGCGCCAGCTCACCGACCACAACCCGCAGATCCGGGATCTGGCGCTCGGGAAAGCCGAGGTCGTGCAGTGGAAGAGCAGCGACGGAATGGAGATGGACGGCGTGCTGCTCCGGCCGGTGGGATATGAGGCCGGCAAGCGCTATCCCCTCATCACCTCGGTCCATGGCGGACCTGCGGGCGCGTGGACGGAGAACTTCGCGGCGGGATGGGGCAGCCCGGGACAGGTCGCAGCGGGACAGGGATTCGCGATCTTCTATCCGAACCCGCGTGGCTCGTCGGCGTACGGGGAGAAATTCCTGCGCGCGAACATCAGGGACTGGGGAGCGGGCGACTACCGCGACATCCAGACGGGCATCGATGCGCTCATCGCACGCGGCATCGCCGATTCGTCGAAGCTCGCGCAGACGGGCTGGAGCTATGGTGGCTACATGACGGCGTGGACGCTCACCCAGACGAACCGCTTCAAGGCCGTCGTGGTGGGTGCTGGGCTCACCGACATGTATTCCATGTATGCGACGAACGACATTCCGCGTGCGCTCGACGGATACTTCGGTGCCGAGCCGTGGAACGACACGACGGAGTACCGCAAGCGCTCGGCAATGACGTACATCAAGAACGCGCGCACGCCGACGTTGATCCTGCATGGACAGGTGGATCTGCGCGTACCCGTCGGTCAGGCGCAGGAACTGTACACGGGGCTCAAGAAAAACAACGTGCCGGTGCAGCTCGTGTTCTACCCGCGCGAGCCGCACGGCCTGCAGGAGCCGCGGCACCAGCTCGACAAGATGAAGCGGGAGAACGAATGGATTCGACGGTGGACCATGGGCGGACCAGCGGTGCTGGTGCCGTGATGCGACTTTCGCGTCGCCACTTCGTCGTGACGCTTGCCTTGCTGCTCGGGCGGCCGTCGCGCGTACGAGCGGCGTACGGGCCGCTCAAGCCGAAGCATCCCGAGCCGCGGCCGGGCATCACGGCGGCGCGCGTGCTGCGCGACGACATGCTCACGGACCCGTCGCTTGCGCCGGTATTCGCGATGGTGCGCGAGATTCCCCAGATCGCCGACGGCATCCGGTGCAACTGCGGTTGTGCGGAGATGGAGGGGTTCTACTCGCTGCTGTCGTGCTATGAGAAGGACGGCATGGCGCAGCACTGCGTGATCTGCCAGGGGCAGGCGAAGCTCGCGTACAAGCTTCACGCCGAGGGCTGGTCGTTGCGCGGCATTCGGCGGGCGATCGACGCCGAGTTCGGGGATTAGGGTCCACCGGGACTTCATCAAACGAGAGGACGTCATGTCTGCATCACGCACGTCACGCACCGCGCGAACATCGCTATGTACCGTCGTGCCGCTCGTCTGCCTGCTCGCCGTGACGGCGGAGGCGCAAATCCGGGCGAGCGAGCGAGGCTCCGTCTCCCAGACAGTGGACGGCACCGTCATCACCATCGACTACGGACGCGCGCAGGTGCGCGGCCGCGATTCACTGTTCGGCAAGGTGGTGACGAAGGGTGAAGTGTGGACGCCCGGCGCGAACGCGTCGACGACGATCCAGGTCTCACGCGACGTCACGGTGGGCGGCAAGTCACTGCCGGCGGGGAAGTACTCGGTGTGGATGGTGAGCGATTCTTCCGCACCATGGACGCTCTACTTCCACACGAACGCGACGCTCTTTCACACGCGTCATCCGAAGATCACCGACATGGCGCTCGCCGTTCCAGTGCCACACACGTCGACCGGTGAACACGTCGAGATGCTGACGTTCGACTTCCCACGTGTGTCGCCGGCGGGCGCCGAACTTCGCCTGCGTTGGGGAACGACGACGGTGCCGGTGGAGATCGGCGTCACGCCAAGCGCACCGAGAGCAGCCATGACGGCGGAGCAACTCGCGCCATATCTCGGCACGTATGGCGTGACGTTCTCGGCGGCTGAGGGGAAGCGAACGCCGGAGATTAAGCTCGCCATCGTCAATGCGAAGGGCGCAATGCGTGGGATCATGGATGGACCCGGCGAGGCGATGGAGATGGAGTATCTGCCGACGTCCACGCCGCACCGCTTCATGCCCGCCTTCCTCAAGGACGGGAAAATCTTCGACGTGGAAGTGGTGCCGGTCGTCTTCCAGATGGTCGACGGGCGCGCGGTGGGATTTTCGGCGGTGTTCGAGGGAAAGCCGTGGATGGAAGGAACGCGGAAAAACTGACGAGGCGCTGGTCTAGAGGGTGAGCGCCAGCGCGAGCGCCTCGACCAGCCCGCCTTGATCGACGTCACCAACGTGGAAGCGTGCCGCCTCGCGCGCGGCGCGCTCGGCATTGCCCATCGCCACGGCGGCGCCGACGATACGGAGCGCGGGGACATCGTTGGCGCCATCGCCCACCATCATGACGTGCTCGAGCGGGACGTCATAGGCTTTCGCAACCGCGCGTAGCGCCTCGCCCTTGTCCACGCCAGACGGTGTGACGTTGAGGAAGCTGGCGTCGGGCATGACGGGTGACAGTGAGTGCGAGAGGGTGAGTCCCTCATGCGGCTCGGACATCACCGCCTCGACCTCATCGTGCGGCAGCAGCCACTGCGCTCGCACGACTGGTGAACCGAAGGCGAGCAGGTCGCTGACGACGAAGGAGAGCCCGAGCAAGCGCGCGTGCTCGCGGGCGCGGGGGACGTCGGTCTCCACCGCGTAGCCGGTGTCTCCGTACAGTTCGAGCGAACGGCCCGTCGTGCGGGCGCGCTCGATCAGCGCGCGCACCAGCGCGGGCTCGATGGGGCGGGAGTGTGTGGTCCCGAGAGGGAGCCGGATCACGCTCGCGCCGTTCTGAAACACGTGCCAGCCATCCGCGTCGAGCCGCTCGGCATAGCCACGCGTCTTGCCGAAGGCCGGGCGGCCGGAGCAGATCGCGAGGCGTACGCCACGCGCGCGCATCCGCGCCGTGGCAGCCCACGTCTCCGACGCGACGTCGCCAGAGCTCCCCACCATCGTGCCGTCCACGTCGACGCAAATCAGCTCGATCACGCCGGCAGTCCAGCCGGAGCGCCCCGTACCCGGGTCACTCGATCTTCACCCCGACGATTTCCGGGTCGGCGCGCGGGTAGCGCAGGCGAAGCTTCCCGAGCCGGTCGGCGATCACGCGTGCCACGAGGTAGTCCCGCACGTCGTTGTCGTCGGCGGGCACGACGAACCAGGGTGCCCACTCCGTGCTCGTGTGCGAGAGCGCCCCCCGATACGCTCGCGTGAACTCGTCCCATTTCGCGCGGTCATCGAGATCGCCGAGTCGGAACTTCCAGTTCTTCTTCGCGTCGCTCAAGCGGTCCTCGAGCCGCTTCTTCTGCTCGCCGTGCGAGATGTGGAGCATGAACTTCATGATCACCACACCGTTGGCGGAGAGCATGTGTTCGAACTCGTTGATCTGGTCGTAGCGCGCCATCCATTCCCGCTTGCCGATCGTGCCATGCACGCGGGGAACGAGCACATCCTCATAGTGCGAGCGATTGAAGATGCCGATCATTCCTCGAGGCGGCACCTGCTGGTGGATGCGCCAGAGGAAGTCGTGATGCTGCTCGAGCTCGGTGGGCGCCTTGAAGCCGGTGACGCTGCAGCCCTGGGGATTCACCGCGGTGAACACCTTGCGAATCGTGCCGTCCTTTCCCGAGGCATCGCGCCCCTGGAGCACGATGAGCACCGCGAAGCGCGCGTCGGCGTACAGCACGCGCTGCAGGTCCGAGATCCGGTCCACCTGTTCCGCGGTGGCGTCGTCGAGCGCCTTTCCCGACAATGCCTTGCGACGCACGCGCGCGTCGTCGTCACCAAGATGTATCGAGTGCTTGCCGGTGACCGGGGTGAGCTTCATGCGCCAAGGTTAGCGCCGCGCCGCGAGCACAGGAAGGCTGGCCACACTCCGATGCGTTCCGTATACTCGCCCGCCATGACACTTCGCGCCGCCATCCTCCTCTGTGTCCCCGCACTGCTCGGTGCCCAATCGCGCTCCGCCGATTGGCCCGTGTACGGGGGCACCTCCGACAACACCCGCTACTCCACGCTCTCCCAGATCACGCCGCAGAACGTCGGGCGCTTGCGGGTCGCCTGGACGTACGCGACCAAGGACGAATTTCCCGGGTCGGAGATGCAGGCCAATCCGATCGTGGTGGACGGCGTGCTCTACGCGACCACGCCCAAGCTGCGCGTGTTCGCGCTCGATGCCGCCACCGGCCGCGAGGTGTGGAGTTTCGATCCGACGCTCGGCAAGCCCACCACGCAGCGCTTCCGCCAGCGCGGCGTCGTGGTGCATGGCGACCGCGTGTTCTTCTCGCATCGCAATTGGCTGTGGGCGCTGGACAAGGCCACGGGAAAGCCAATTCCTTCGTTCGGCGACTCGGGCCGGGTAGATATGCGGAAAGGACTCGACCGACCCATCGAAGGCGTGACGATCAGCGCCAGCACCCCGGGCGTCGTGCACGACGGACTGCTCATCATGGGGAGCACCGTGGCGGAAAGCCTGCCGTCGTCGCCGGGCGACATTCGCGCGTACGACGTGACGACGGGCGAGCTACGCTGGATCTTCCATACGATCCCGCGACCGGGCGAGTACGGCTACGATACCTGGCCGAAGGAGACGTACAAGGTGGCCGGCGGCGCGAACGCGTGGGCCGGACTCACCGTGGACCACGCACTCGGGATGGTCTACGGCGCGACGGGGTCGG
>JBDSSY010000013.1:0-8395 GCA_039928585.1 Gemmatimonadaceae bacterium
GCCCCACGCCTGTCTCGACCTCGGGTGCGCGGACGTTCAGGCCGAATCCGATGGCGACCCAGTCGGGTGCGGTGCCCCGCCACCGAGTCTCGATGAGAATCCCGGCGAGCTTTCGCGCGCCCACGTACAGATCGTTGGGCCATTTGAGTCCGATCGGAGCATCCGCCATCGCGTCCAGCGCTTCCGCCGCGTTCAGGCCGCACCGGAGCGACAGCACGTCCAGCGACCTCGCGTCGCTCGGCCGCTCGATGAGTGTGAGCCAGATGCCCGCACCGGCCGCAGACGACCAGCGCCGTCCATGTCGTCCCCGCCCCGCCGTCTGCTCGTCCGCAAGGATGAGAGTTCCGGACGGAACGTCGGGCGCCACGCGATGTGCGACGTCGAAGGTGGAGCCGAGCTGGTCGTACACGAGCAGCGACGGAACGGCGAGCCGCGCCGCGAGCGCGGACGAGCTCAGGCCATCATACGTAGCGGCCTGGCGAGGGACGCTCGCCCACGCGCCGTCAGCGGACGATGACAAGGTAGTAGGCCACCGCGAGCGCGATGCGATACCATCCGAACGCCGCGAAGCTCCGCTTCTTGATGTAGCCGAGGAACGACTTGATGGCGACGATCGCCGTGACGAAGCTGACGACGAATCCCACGGCCAGCATGCCGTAGTTGCCGGCGAGCGCGTCCCGGCTCTTCACGAGCTCGAGGCCGGTGGCGGCGAGCATCGTCGGCACGGCCAGCATGAAGGTGAACTCGACGATGGTGCGCTTGGACACGCCAATCAGCGAGCCGCCGACGATCGTCGCTGCGGAGCGGGACACGCCGGGGATCACGGCGATAGCCTGGAACAGCCCGATCAGGAATGCGCGCCGGTACGTGATCTCGGCGAAGTTCACCTCCGTGTCGTCACTCGTCCTGAAGCGCTCGAACAGGATCAACGCGATGCCGCCAATGAGGAGCGCCAGCAGGACGACGGTGACGTTGCCCAGCAGGTAGGACTTGACGGCCTTGTAGACCGTGAGACCGATGACGCCAGTCGGAATCACTGCCACGACGAGCTTCTTGAGCACGTCCCAGTTCCAGAACCGATTCCAGTACAGCACCACCACCGACAGGATCGCGCCGAACTGGATGATGATCTCGAAGCTCTTCACGAACTCGGAATCCAGTGCGAGCAGCTTGCTCGCGAGGATGAGATGCGCGGTCGAGGAGATGGGAAGAAATTCGGTGATCCCTTCGACGATGCCAAGGATGATCGCGTGCAGCAGCGACATGCGGCGGACGGTGCTCAGTGTGGAGGAGGAGGTGCGGCGAGAGGGGGAAAGATAGCGCGCGCCGCTACGCGAGTTCGTTCTGGAGTGCCCGCACGTAGAATCGCTCGTACTGCTCCACCACGGCATCCATGCCGAACCGGGCACGCGCGTCCGATGCCGCCAGCGCACTCGCGGCGCTCCACCGGGCGGTGTCGCCAAGCAGACGAATGGCAGCCGCGGCCATCCCGTCCACGTCGCCCAGCTCGCACAACGCGCCGGTCTCGCCATCGCGCACGACTTCCGGCAGTCCGCCGGCACGGGTGCCGATCACCGGCACACCGGTGGCCAGCGCCTCGAGCGCGCTCAGCCCGAACGACTCGTTCAACGTGGGCAGGAGGAACAGATCGGCACTGGCAAGCAGCGGCGCGACGGACTCGAGCTTCCCGAGGAAGTACACGTCCGCCTCGACGTCGAGCGTCCGGGCTTCTTCTTCCGCCTCCACACGATCCGGACCGTCGCCGACCATGACGAGCACGCTCGGGATCTCGCGCGCGACGCGCGCGTAGATGCGCACGACGTCCCGCACTCGCTTCACGGGACGGAAGTTGGACACGTGCATCAACACCTTCCGCCCCCGCGCCTGATCGTCGAGCTGGGGTGCATAGCGCGCGCGATCGTAGACGGCCGGGTCGACGAAGTTGGGAATCACCTCGATGCGGCACCCGGTGCAACCGAATGCCGACAGAGTTTCCGTGCGGAGATACTGCGAGACGGCGGTGAGGCCGTCGGATTTCTCGATCGAGAATTTCGTGATAGGGAAGAAAGAAGGATCCTGCCCCACGATCGTGATGTCGGTACCGTGCAGCGTCGTCAGCACCTTGATGTCGGGACGCGTCGGGATGAGCATCTCGCGCGCGATCCAGGCGCTCGTCGCGTGCGGAATGGCGTAGTGCACGTGCAGCAGGTCCAGCCCGTGCTTCAGCACGACCTCGTGCATGCGTACGGCCAGTGCGAGATCGTACGGCGGATACTCGAACAGCGGATAGCGCCCGACATCGACTTCATGGAAGAAAATGCGCGGCAGAAACGACGGCAGCCGGAACGGCTGCTGATACGTGATGAAGTGGATCTCGTGACCTCGCTGCGCGAGGGCGATCCCGAGTTCGGTCGCCACGGCGCCCGATCCGCCGTATGTCGGGTAGCAGGTGATGCCGATCTTCATGCGTCGCCGCCACTCCACCACGCACGCAGCCGCTCGGGGGCATCGCCCGCGGCGGGATCGACGTGCGTCACCTGCGCGGGCGCGAGCTGGTGACGGAACCAGGTGCGCTGTCGCTTGGCGTATTGCCGCGTCTCGATCACGACTCTGTCCACCGCCACCTCGTGCGTGATGAGGCCCGACACCATGTCATGAAGCGTACGATAACCAGATGCGTTCCACGCTGGCGCGTCCGCGGGGACGGTGCGCATGAGGTCGCGCACCTCGTCGCCCCATCCCATGGCGAACATCCGGCGCGTGCGCCCGGAGATCTGCCCCGCGAGCGCCGCACCAGGATCGACGACCAGATAGCGCGCGCGCCATCGTGGTATCGACGGGAGGTCCCGGTGCAAATCGCTCAGGCGGTGCCCAGTGAGCACGGCGATCTCGATGGCACGGAGGAGCTGGGTCCGCCCGAGATGGGCTCGGGGTGGGTCGAGCTGATTGACCCATCGGCGCAGGGCGTCCACGGATAGTGGAGCGAGCACCACCGCCAGCGCGGAGCGCCGCATCTCATCCATCGGCGGCTCACGAAATAGTCCATCGAACAGTGCGCGCAGGTAAAGTCCCGTCCCGCCAACGACAAGCGGCGTGCGTGCAGACGCTGACGAGTCCTCAATCCATTGCCCGGCGCAGCGCGCCCACCACGCTGCCGACGCTCGCTCGGTCGGCTCCAGCACGTCGACGCCGTGATATGGCGCCGCGAGTCGATCGCGCACACTGGGTTTCGCTGTCCCCACGTCGAAGCCGCGATACAGCTGCCGGGAATCCGCGCTGACGATCGCGATATCGGCGAACTGCGCGCACCGCGTCGCGAGCTCGGTCTTGCCCGCGCCGGTCGGTCCGCAAATCACCCGGACGATGGGCCTCGAATCGATCATTGCCGGCCGAAGCGGCGCTCGAGCTCTGGCCAGGACAGTTGCACGATGGTCGATCGCCCGTGCACGTCGTGCGCAGGCAACTGCGTGCGCTCAAGGGCGATGTACAGCGCACGCATCTCGCCGGCGGACAGCTCATCGCCGGCCTTTATTGCCGCCTTGCACGCCACGGTCGCCGCGAGATGCTCGTGCCGCGCATGCGTGCTCGGTTCGCGATCTCCGGCCAGCGCCGCAAGCGTGTCGCGCAGGCATCGCTCGGCGTCGAAGCGAGGATGCGGCATCGGCACACTGTGCACGAGCAAGGTGTGGCCGCCGAATCCCTCGACGTCGAAGCCAAGCGTCGACAGCATGGCACGGTGCGACTCGAATGCCTCACCCTCGGCCGGCGTGAGGTGCAGCGTGAGTGGGAAGAGCAGATGCTGCGACGGCGCCTCTCCACGCTCCAGCATTCCCATGAACCGCTCATAGAGCACGCGCTCGTGCGCGGAGTGCTGATCGATGAGGACGACGCCGTCCTCATGCTCGAACAGCAGGAAGCTGCGTCGCAATTGCAACAGGGGCGGCGCCCACGCACTTGCGGCGGACTCGTCGGCCCGCGGCGCGGCGGGGAGATTTGGTCCGGCAGCACGCACGGCGAATTCATCGTTGCCATTCGTCTTCGCGAATTCCAGCTCGGTGAACAATCCGTCGGCCGAGGCCGGCGCGGCACGGAGCAGCTCGACGTCACCGGAGGGCGGGCTCGCGCTCCACGACGGCGCACCGGCCGACCAGCGTCGGACACCGACGGCATTACCCGCGTCGAAGCCGCCGAGTGCGCGGCGCACCGCGTCTTCCACGGCGCGCTCCACCTCCCAGCGGTCGCGAAAGCGCACCTCCGCCTTTGACGGATGGACGTTTACGTCCACGCTGTCGGCCGGCACGACGATCTCGAGCAGGAGCGATGGTCGCAGTCCCGAAGACAAGGTGGACCGGTACGCCGTGTCGGCAGCGCGCAGCAGGCCATTGTCGCGAATGGGCCGTCCATTCACCATGAGAAAGGTGCGGCGGCTGGCGGTTCCGACATCGGAGGGTCGTTCGGCGAGCCCGCTCACCTGGATGGCGCCCCGCACATCTTCCACGTCGACGAACCGATCGGCGGCGCTCACGCCCCAGAGCGCCGTCACCCGGTCGCGAAGTGACGCCGCATGCGGAAGGGTCAGCATGGTCTTTCCATCGTGCTGCAGGGAGATGCGCAGGTCGCGACGGGTCAGGGCGATGGACGTGACCGCGTCCATGATGCTGCGCCATTCCGATCGTGCGCCCTTGAGAAATTTCTGTCGCGCGGGCGCATTGTAAAACAGCTGCGATACGGTGATCGTGGTGCCGCGACGGCGTGCGACGTCGCGCACCTCGTTGACCGTGCCCGCCGACGCGATGATGGCGGTGCCAGCGCCGTCGGCTGGCGCCGTCTCGATCACGAGATGACTGACCGAACAGATCGCCGGCAGCGCTTCGCCGCGAAACCCGAAGCTGGCTACGCCGACGAGATCGGACGCGACGCGGATCTTCGAGGTGGCGTGGCGTGCGAGCGCGAGTATCGCGTCGTCTCGCTCCATGCCCGCGCCATCGTCGCTCACCCGAAGGAGCGCGCGCCCGCCCTGCTCGATCGTGATGTCGACGGCGCTCGCGCCTGCATCGAGGGCATTCTCGATCAGTTCCTTGAGCGCGGACGACGGCCGTTCGACGACCTCGCCGGCGGCGATCTGATCGGCCACGGCGGGCGCGAGAACAGCGATGCGTGCCATCGGGCGAATGCTATCGGTGCGGCGAGGCGGCGGTCAATCCACGCCGTCCCCGTCCAGTGCGAGCACGGCATCGCTGGGCACCCACCCTGCACGTGTTCCGTCGAGCGTAATCCACACCCAGTTCCCGTCGCGCGCGCCGAGCGTCCCCACCTCACCAGTTTCCGCATTGGACACGGCCAGCCGATCGGCCGACGGCGCAACCAGCAATGGACGCGTGTGGCGGATCACGCCATGTCCACGCACGGCAGCGCGATTCTCGAGCTCCACGGCACCGACGAGCAGGACGAGCGCGACGACGAGCGTTCCGCCGGCAACCGTACGCACATGCGGCGTGCGCCGCGCAGCCTGGATCGTGAGCGCAATCCATGCCGCACACCAGAGTGCCAGGCCGGCGAGTGCGGCTGCGCCGCCCGACAGTGGTGCTACATACGCCGGCGTGCCAATGAGCGACTCACGCACAAGGACGAGACGTTCGCGTGCCTCGACATCGTACGGGTCGAGCCGCAGGGCTCGCTGCCATCCGCGCACGGCATGCGCCGTGTCACCGCGCGCCCACGCCGCCGTGCCAGCATTGGCCCATGCATCCGCGGCGCGCGGTGCGCGTGCGGCCGCCCGGGAGAACGTGCGGTACGCCACCGCGTAGTCCCCGCGCTCGTAGGCCTGCACCCCGTCGTCGAAACCTCTCCGCACAGCGGCAGGCACACCGGCCGCAATCGCGGCCACGGCGCTCACCGTAAGCAGCATCGCCACGGCAGGTAGCACGATGCGTCCAACGGACGCGGATGGCCTCACGGCTTCGGCGTCCACCGCCTGCACGCTCGCGAGTGCCTGTGCCACAAGCACGGTGTCCACGACGCCGGCGGCGGAGAACGCCGCGTGATCGAGGCGGTCGAGCAGATCGGACGCCGTGAGCGCAGTTCGCTCCGTCACGCCGGCGCGGCGCAGCAGCCGTGCAAGGGGTGCACGGACAGTCGCGTCTCGTCCAGCTGCAGGCACGCGCTCGCCCAGTGCGTCGAGGTAGGTGCGGCGCAGCTCGCGCGGCGAGGGTAGACGAGACGACGACGCGTAGGTGCGGAGACGACGCGAGGCCGTGAGGCCCGATGCAGCGCGCCGCCGGCGTGTGACGACGCGACGAAGCGATGCCGGCACCGGCGCGCCAAGCAGCAGTGCCCAGAACCACGCACGCGACAAGAGCGGCGGGGGCGCTTCGTCCCGCATCGCGCGACGGATCGAATAGCGAGCCCCCATCGCCGTATCGGCAGCCGCGAGTGTGGCCGGTGCCACGTCGATCGTGCTCGCGTCGGCGAGTGCGACCTCGTAGCGGCCGAGCACAGGATCGAAGAATGGATAGCGCACGATCGGCGCCTGCAGTCGTCCGGCGCGACGTGGCGTGAGGAGCCAGTCGAATTCCTTGGTCCCGCTCACGCGTGGCGCGGTGGTATCGATCGTGACGCGTTCGCCGCCGAGCGCCACGGTCGCCCAGTCCACGGCGACGGCAGGGCGTGGCAGGAGCTTGACGTTTCCCAGCCCGGTGAGTCGAAGGGTGAACGTGACCGGGTCGCCCATCCGGCTCGAGGCCGTGCCGAATCGTGCGGCTGCGGCAAGTCGGCCCACGGCGCCGGCGTAGTCGGCGGGTCGGCCGGCGAGTGGCGGCTCGACCGCGACGAACCGCGCGCTGTCCGTGCGGACCTCGAAGTTTTCCTCGCGTGCGAAAAATGACGTCGAGAGCGGAAGCGCGTAGGTAAGCGTGGCCGGAGGAATGACGGCCGCGCCGGGAAAGAGCGGGAAGAGTGCTCGGCGATACGACAGGGTCTCGAAGCAGCGGCGCGCGTCACGTACGTCCGGAGCCGATGGCGCGAGGTCATACGCGAGCGTCGCCGGCATGTCCGGCGGGAAGAAGGTCGGGTTATGTCGTAACCGCAGGCGGGCCGCATCGTTGATCTGCACATCCACCACGTAGTCGACCTGCTGACCGACGTAGAGCGTATCGGCGCGACGACCGCCGCCGGCGTCGAGCGAGGCTCGCACGAGCACGAGCGCGGGAGCCGTCATGTCCGGGCGAACGTCCACGACGAGCGGCGCGCTGCGCGCCACTACGGGCCCAGCCTCGGCGATGAACTGCGGCAGCACGATGCGGCCCGACGCACCGGTCGCGACGACAAACCTGCCCTCGGTGAGCGTGACGACCGCGCCGGACGGCTGGCGCTCCGCGCGCGAGGTGCGCTCGACCCGCAGTACCTGCACGTCGGCGCTAGGCGCGAGTTCCACGCGCGCCGTCGCCGCGCCGACCGCTCGCACCGCGACGGTCAGCTCGAAGGGCTGACAGACGACGGCCGTGTCAGGGCCCCTCGCGACGATGCCGAGTTGCGCGGCGAGGAGCAGGCCGATCACGGCAGCTTCACCAGTCCTTTCCGCCCGGCGGCCTCTCCTGCGGACTTTGCTTCTGCTTCCGCCCCTGCACGTCGCGCTCCTCGCGCTCCGCACTGCCGAGCAGCTGTTCGGCCTGTCGTTGTGCGAGCGTGGGCTGCGGGGCCGGCTGCTGCTCGGATGGGGAAGGAGAAGAATCCGACTGCCCACCGCCACCACCGCCACCGCCGCCCTTCTGTTCTTCCCGCAGAGCGAGCTCGTAGTTCCACTTCGCGTCCAGATCCGCCGGACGCTGCAGCAGTACGCGCTTGTACGTGGCCACGGCCAGCTTGAGATCCGCGGATCCCGAGTCGCCGGGAAGCGCGAGTCCGCGCAGCAGATGCGCCAGTCCCGCGTTGAATCGTGCGCGGTACTGGATCTCCGGGTCGGCTTTTTCCGCCGCGCGCTCCAGCACCTCGGCGGCCGATTCAGTGGAATCGAGTGCCAGCAACGCAGTGCCGTAGTTATAGAGCGCTCCGGGTGACGCGTCGTCGGCGGTCACCCGCTTGAAGAGCGCCGCGGCGCGCTGGTAGTCCTGCGCCTTGTAGGCCGCGACCCCGTCGAGCGAATCGCGAGCAGGCGCACACCCGCCAAGGAGGATGGTGCAGAGCGCCGCGGCCACGGCGGTCTCCGCCGACGCCGCGCGACGACGGCGACGTCCGTGCCGTCCTCCGAGCACCGTATCCAGCCAGAGGAGGAGGATCGCCGGCAGGAGGAACCACTGATATCGCGGAGTGAGATTGTCCCCCGTCTGCGTGCTGCGCGCCTGCGTGCGCAGCTTCGACAGCGCGCCCTTGATGCGCGCCGCCTTGTCCGTCGCCTCGG
>JBDSSY010000014.1:0-5466 GCA_039928585.1 Gemmatimonadaceae bacterium
GCCCCACGACGACGACGGCGGGGCTCCTCGTCGGAGCCGATATCCGCCGAGCGCTCGGCGATCGTCACGATCTTGACCTCGCCCTCATCCCGGCCGAGACGATCAACGACGACGGGCTGTTCCTGGACGAAGAGCGCTTCATCGCGCTTCGAGAGACCCTGCCCATGCCCGTGTATCCCTCGTACGACTTCATAGACGTCCTCTCCCACGAAGACCAGCCTGCGCTCTCCGACTGGAGCGCCGCGTGAGCACGCCCGTCGTTGCCGTCATCGGTCGTCCCAACGTCGGCAAGTCGGCGTTGTTCAATCGCATCATCGGGGAAGACGACGCGATCGTCTCGGAGGAAGCGGGCACGACGCGTGACCGGCATTTCGCGAAGGGCGAATGGAACGGCCGCGCCTTCTGGCTCGTGGATACAGGGGGACTGTCCGACGATCCGAACGCGCCGATGGACCGCGAAATTCGTCAGCAGGTCGCCACGGCGATCGAGGAAGCGGACATGATGCTGTTCGTCGTGGACGCGAACGCCGGACTGCACCCGAGCGATCATCGCGTGGCCGAGATGATGCGAGCGACCGGCAAGCCGTGGATGCTCGTGGCCAACAAGGTGGATGATCCCAGCCGAGTCGATTTCTACGAGTTCTACAATCTCGGCGCGGGCGATCCATTTCCCGTCTCGGCGCAGAACGGCAAGAACTCGGGCGATCTACTCGACGAGCTCGTGAATCGATTGCCGGACAGTCTGCCGGAGGACGAGACGTCACTTCGGATTGCGGTCGTCGGCCGGCCGAATGTGGGGAAGTCCTCGTTCGTGAACAAGCTCCTCGGAGAGGAGCGTCTCGTGGTGAGCGAGATCTCCGGCACGACGCGCGACGCAATCGACACCCCGATGACCTATCACGGGCGGAAGCTCATCTTCGTCGACACGGCCGGGCTGCGCCGGCAGACGAAGATCAGCGATGGCATCGAGTTCTACTCGTCACTTCGCACGCGGCGCGCGATCGAACGCGCCAACCTGTGCGTGCTCCTCATCGACGCCACCGAAGGCGAGTTTCACAATCAGGACCTCACCATCGCTAACATGGCGTGGGAGGCGGGACGAGGGCTGATCGTGGTGGTGAACAAGTGGGACCTCGTGGAGAAGGACGACAAGGCGGTCCACAAGTTCGAGAAGAAGGCGCACGAGAAGGCGCCGTTCCTCAAGCACGTGCCATTCCTCTTCACCTCGGCGCTCACGGGACAGCGCGTGTCGAAGATTCTGGACGTCATTCAGCTGGTGGACGAACAGTCGCAGGTGCGCATCAGCACGTCGCAGGTCAACGAGCGACTCGCCGAGCTGCTGGCGCGGCGCCAGCCATCGCAGGCGGCCGGCCGCGAGGTGAAGCTCAATTACGCCACCCAGGTCAGCGTGGCGCCTCCGACGATCGCCTTCTTCGGCAATCACCCGGATCTCGTTGAGGAGCATTACCTGCGCTTCCTGCACAATGGTTTTCGAGAAACCTATCCCTTCACGGGAAACCCGCTGCGCATCCTGATGCGCCGAAAAAGCGGAACCGACCGGACGGCGGCGACCTAGCGTGCATCCGGCGCTCGCGCTGGCCTTGTCGTACGCCGCCGGGTCGATTCCCTTCGCCTGGCTCGCCGGCAAGGGCGCGGGCGTCGACCTGCGAGTCCAGGGCTCAGGCAATCTCGGGGCGACCAACGTCTTTCGCGTCCTCGGGTGGAAGGTCGGGCTCGCCGTCTTTCTCGCCGACGCGTTGAAGGGCGCGCTGCCCGTGCTGCTGCTACCGCCGCGAATTTCCACAACGGCGGACACGACGCTTTGGGCCATCGGCTGTGGCATCGCGGCGATCGCGGGTCATGTGCGGCCGATCTTTCTGGGATTGCGGAAGGGAGGGAAGGGGGTCGCGACCGCGGCGGGCGTCTTCCTGGCGCTCGCGCCCGTACCGATGCTCGTCACGTTCGCCGTCTTCGTCGCCGTTGTGCTGGCGACGGGCTACGTCTCGCTTGGCAGTCTCGTCTCCGCCGTGCTGCTGCCCACGTTGCTCGTCGTGACGCAGGGCGTTCGCGCACCGCTCGTTGCGGTCAGCGTGCTCGTCGCGCTGTTCGTGTTCTGGACGCACCGTGCAAACATCCGGCGGTTGCGGCGTGGCGAGGAGCACCGATTCGGCAAGCGCGGTCGGGCGTGAGAGGGGCGCGCTGATGCGCTGTGCCGTGCTTGGGGCGGGCGCGTGGGGCACGGCGCTCGCTGATGTGCTCGCGTGCAACGGACACGAGGTCGCGCTCTGGGCGTTCGAGGCCGACGTCGTGGCCTCGGTGAACACGCGTCGAGAGAACGTGCGCTTCCTGCCGGGCGCGCCGCTGCATGCCGCGCTCCGCGCGACGACGCTCCTCGACGACGCCCTGGAGGACGCGGCCCTCGTCTGCTTCGTGACCCCGTCGCAGCATCTACGGGCGATCGCGCGCCAGGCGAACGCCGCCATGTCGCCGAGTGCCACGGCGTGCGTCGCATCCAAGGGAATCGAGCGCGAAACACTCGCGCTCATGAGCGGGGTGGTGTCGGCGGAGGTACCCGGTCGGCTGATCGTGGCACTCTCGGGTCCCAGCTTCGCGGCTGAGGTGGCGGCAAGGCAGCCCACGGCCATCGTCGCCGCTTCGGAGGTGGCCGATGCCGCGCAGATCGTACAGGACGCGTTCAGTAATCGATCGCTCCGGATCTACACGCATGACGACGTCATCGGGGTCGAACTTGGCGGATCGTTGAAGAACGTGATGGCCGTGGCGACGGGCATCTGCGAAGGTGCAGGGTTCGGCTTCAACTCGCGCGCCGCGTTGATCACGCGCGGATTGGCCGAGATGACACGACTCGGCGCCGCGCTCGGCGCCAGGTCGTCCACCTTCGCCGGCCTGGCCGGCATCGGCGACCTCGTGCTGACCTGCACGGGCTCGCTCAGCCGTAATCGAGCCATCGGCATGGAGATCGGAAAAGGTGCGACGCTCTCGGAGGCGCTCGCCGGAAAGGAGACGGTGGCGGAGGGCGTCGCGACGACGCAGAGCGCGCTCGCACTGGCCGAACGAGAAGGGGTGGAGATGCCGATCGTGTCGATGGTGCATCGCGTGTTGTTCGACGGATTGCCGGCCCAGCGAGGCGTCATCGAGTTGATGGCGCGCGGGCTACGCGCGGAGCAGGACGGATGAGCGCGGGCGAGCCGGTCCAGCAGTTCTACAGCATCGGCGATGTCTGCCAGCTCACCGATCTGAAGCCGCATGTGCTCCGCTATTGGGAAAGTCAGTTCCGTTTCCTGAGTCCGGCGAAGAATCGCTCAGGCAATCGCGTGTATCAGCGGCGGGAGGTCGAGTTGATCCTGCTCGTGAAGCACCTGCTGTACACGGAGAAGTACACGATCGAAGGGGCGCGTCAGAAGGTCGACGCGCAACGCAAGGGCGGTGAGCTGCGGGTCGCGGCGCGAGCGGCACTCACGCTGCAGACACTCGACGCGTTGGAGACGGAGCTCAAGGAACTCGTGCGTTCGCTCATGACGGACACACCGACCGAGGAAGGGACGTAGCATGCGGTTTCTCGTCACCAACGACGATGGTATCCTGGCGCACGGCATCGAATGTCTCATCGAGGCCGCCGAACCGCTCGGAGAGGTCTATGTCGTGGCGCCAGATCGGGAGCAGAGCGCGACCAGCCATTCGCTCACGCTGCATCATCCGCTGCGGCCGGTTCGTCGAGCGGACCAGCGCTGGCAGGTGGACGGTACGCCCACGGATTGCGTGATGCTCGCCGTGGAAGCGTTGCTCGACGAGCGGCCGGATTTCGTACTGAGCGGCATCAATCACGGCCAGAACATGGGCGAAGACGTGCTGTATTCGGGCACAGTGGCCGCGGCGATGGAAGGTCTGGCGCTCGGCATTCCCTCCATCGCCTTCTCCTTTGCTGGCGGCGACCTGCGCGCGGATCTGACGCATCTCAAGCAGCAGGTGAAGATTCTCACACCGTTGCTCGCGCATCTCACGTCGCTCCCGGCGTTTCCGAAGAACACGCTGCTGAACGTGAATCTGCCGCCCATTCCGGCGGACGGAGTCAAGGGAGCGCGGCTCACTCGCCTCGGGAGCCGCGTTTATTCGGGCTCACTGAAGCCGATGCGCGATCCATGGGATCGTGACATCTTCTGGATTGGCGGGGGCTCGATCACATGGACGGGCGAGGACAACTCGGATTTTCGCGCCATTCAGGACGGGTATGTGTCCATCACGCCGCTTCACCTCGATCTCACGAACTACAGCATGCTCGACGCAGCGGGGAGTTGGTGGCGGGAACCATAGATGGCGCCATGGGTGGCGCGCGCCGGAGGCTGGTGGAGACGTTGCGAGAGAAGGGGATTCGCGACCTCGCCGTTCTCCGGGCATTCGATCTCACCCGTCGGCACGACTTCGTGCCGACAGGCGTGCGCCATCGGGCGTACGAGGACGCGTCGCTACCGATCGGGAGTGGCCAGACCATCTCCCAGCCGTCCATTCACGCACGCTACCTGGAGTTGCTCGCACTGACTGGCAGCGAACGCGTCCTCGAAATCGGCACCGGATCGGGGTATCAAACTGTGCTGCTCTCTCACCTGGTCGCCCAGATCTTCACTATCGAACGCATTGCCGCGCTCTACGCGATGGCAAGAGAGGCGATCGCGCGGGCCGGAGCGAAGAACGTATCCATGCTCATGGGTGATGGAACGGTCGGGTGGCGTGAGTATGCGCCGTACGACGCTATCCTCGTGAGCGCAGGGGGGCCGACGGTGCCGCAACCGCTCGTGGATCAGCTCGCGGACGGCGGACGCATGCTGGTGCCGATCGGCACGCTCGAGGAGCAGACGCTCACGCTCGTGACGAAGCGCGGGAGCAGCATCGACACGAGAGCCATCGCCCCGGTCAGGTTCGTTCCCCTGTTCGGCACCCATGGGTGGGAGCAGCAGTAGATGCACACCCTGCACGTTCGGATCAGCGGTCGCGTGCAGGGCGTAGGATTTCGCTGGTTCGTCCGTGAAGAGGCGAGGCGGCTCGGACTGAGCGGATGGGTCACGAATCTCGAATCGGGACAGGTGGAGGTGCGGGCGGGAGGCGAGCCGTCATCGCTCGAGCGACTGCGGCGCGCGCTCCAGGTCGGGCCGTCCGGCGCTGCCGTGGAGCGACTCGACGACGTGGGGCAGGACGCATCGGCGACGCTGCCGTATCCATTCAGCATCCATCGCTGACCGATGCGTTCGACGACGGAGCGCGCCGCCTGCTCTCATTCCATGCTGCAGGGACATTGCCGACTGACTGGCGAGGCTTGTTGTGTAGGTCTACGTTACGCTCCCGGCCCGCACGATGGGCGTGAACGGGGGAAGGTCCTCGTAGCTCAGGTGGATAGAGCGGGAGTTTCCTAAACTCTAGGCCGGCGGTTCGAGTCCGCCCGAGGACATGCAT
>JBDSSY010000015.1:0-7954 GCA_039928585.1 Gemmatimonadaceae bacterium
TGGGCCACTCCGCGATCGATCTCAAGTATCGCTTCCAGTGGACCTTTCCCATCGTCGTGTCACCGCACAACTCGAACGTCGTGTACGCGACGTCCAATCACGTGCACCGCACCACGAACGAGGGGCAGAGCTGGCAGGTGATCTCGGGCGATCTCACCCGCAACGACCCGAGTACGCTCGGTGCGTCGGGCGGACCGCTCACGAAGGATCAGACGTCGGTGGAGTACTACGGAACGATCTTCAGCTTCGCCGAGTCGCCGCGCATGAAAGGCGTGCTGTGGACGGGGAGCGACGACGGGCTCGTGCACGTCTCGCGCGACGATGGACGCACCTGGCAGAATGTGACACCGTCCGATATGGCGGCGAACACGCGCGTGTCGCTCATCGAGCCGGGCCAGTTCGCGCCGGGCACGGCGTACGTGGCGGCGAACCGATTCCAGCTCGCCGACATGAAGCCCTATCTCTGGAAGACGACGAACTACGGACAAAGCTGGACGCGCATCGATGCCGGTATCGCGCCCACGGAGTTCCTGCGCGCCGTGCGCGAGGACCCGGAGAAGCGCGGCCTGCTCTACGTCGGCACCGAGCGTGGCGTGTGGTTCTCCCCGAACGACGGTGGGAGCTGGCAGAAGCTGCAGCTGAACCTGCCCATCGTCCCGGTGCACGATCTGGCCGTGAAGGAGGGCGACCTCATCGCCGCGACGCATGGCCGCTCCTTCTGGGTGATCGACGACCTGTCGCCGCTGCGACAGCTCAGCACGACGGTGACAGCGAAGGACGCGCACCTGTTCAAGCCGCGCGATGCGCATCGCGTGAGCTTCGCGAGCCGACGGGATGGTGGCGCCGCCGCCGCACCGGCCGGTCCAGCGGTACGGCCGGTGGCGACGAGCCCGACAGGCGGACCCGCCGTGTTCTACTGGCTCAAGCGGCCGAACCGTACTGTCACGCTCGAGTTCCTCGATGCGAACGGCGCGCTCATCCGGTCGTTCACCAGCCGCCAGGATTCCGTCACCGCCGCCGATTCGATCACGCGGTATCGCCGCCAGCGCACGACGATCGATTCATTGCGGACGTCCGGCATCGCGGCGGACAGTGCCGAGCGGATGGTGACGCGCAGCGCTGAAGCGACGCGCGCGGAAGGGCAGGGAGGAGACGAGGATGAGGACGGCCCGCGCCGCACGCCGCCGCCTCCGCGCGCGCCCAACAAGGCGGGCATCAATCGATTCGGCTGGAACATGCGCTATCCGGATGCGTCGTCGTTCGAGGGAATGATCATGTGGTCGGGCGGCACGCAGGGCCCCGTCGCACCGCCGGGTACGTACCGGGTGCGATTGCTGGTCGATGGTGTCGCCGTCTCGACCGAGCAGTTCGCGTTGAAGAAGGACCCGAGGTCGACGGCAACGCCGGCGGATCTCGCGGCGCAGTTCGCGTTTCTCCAGCGCCTCCGCGAGCGGACGTCACAGGCGAACGACGCGGTGAAGACCATCCGCTACGTGCGCTCGGAGCTGGCCGACCGGGAGAAGAAGCTGAGCGGGTCGACGCTGACACAGTTCCAGTCGCTGGCGACTCCGCTGCGTGGCGAGCTCGCCATCGTGGAAGACTCCATCTACCAGACGAAGAACCGGAGCGGACAGGATCCGCTCAACTACCCGATCCGGCTCAACAACAAGATCGCTGCACTGGCCGGCGTGGCGAGCAGCGCGGAGGCGCGCCCCACCGATCAGACCACCGCCGTGTTCGATGCACTCGCGACACAGCTCGACGGCGAACTCGCGAAGATGAAGCGCGCGCTGGAGGGCGCGCTACCGAAGATCAACAACATCCTCAGGGGCGCAGGACAAGCCGAGATCGTGGCGCGGGCAATAGACATCATCGTGCCCAAGCCGGAGATCGTGATGGAGTGAACGGACGGACGAACGGACAACCGTGAGCGCTATCTCGGCAAAGACTGGTCACTATTCGCCGAGAGGTAGCGAGCCTGGAGCGTGAAGCGGGGGGCGGTGAGCATTGAGCGATGAGGAGCATGCCCCTCATTGCTCATGTCTCACCGCCCCTCGCTGCAGGCTCTCCCCTCTCCTCCTGCAGGGCAGTTGACAGTGAACCGTCAACCGTGAACGCCACGTCGGCAACGACTGACAACTATCGCCGAGAGGTAGCGAGCCTGGAGCGTGAAGCGAGGGGCGGTGAGCATTGAGCGATGAGGAGTACGTCACTCAGTGCCCATCGCTCACCGCCCCTCGCTGCCAGCTCTCCCCCTCTCCTCCTGCAGGGCAGTTGACCGTGAACCGTCAATCGTAAATCGTGATTAGTGCACTGTCCCTCGCCAAAGCCTGGCCACTACCGCCGACTAGCGTGAGTTTCCAGCTGGCGGTCAGTGGCCTCGATCGCGTGGTCGTCGCCAGCGGCGTGAGCGCCAACCGCCTGCTGCGCGAGCAGCTCGATGCCGCCTGCGCCAAGCGCGGCATCGGGGTTCATTATCCCGAACTGCACCTGTGCACCGACAACGGCGCGATCATCGCGATGGCCACCGCGATGCAGCTGCAGGCCGCAATGCAGCAGGGCGACCGAAGTCTACGCTTTCGACGTGAAGCCGCGCTGGCCGCTGGCGGACATCAGCGGGCCGTCGGCGCCAGATCCTTGATCGCCTCATACAGAAGCGGCGCCGCCACTCCCATCAACGGCAGTTCGCTCGAGCGCGTTTCGCAGCGTTGCAGGTCGAAGTGGCACAGGGTGCCGATCGGCGCTCCGGCATGGTCGCGAATCTGCACCCCGCAGTAGTACACCACCGGGTTGTCCTGCATCCATGGAAACCGGGAGTCGCTGCGGCCATCCGTGACTTCGAGCGAGTCGCCCACACTCGGGACGATGGCGCAGTAAGTGGCGACCATGGGCGCGTCTGCGCCGTGCTCGACGTTGGGCGCGAAGCGGTCGAACAGGGCCACATTGCGCAGCGTGTCGCCGTCGTAACGGTAGACGCCGGTGAAGCGATGAACCGTCCGGGCGTTCAGGAGGGCCAACGCGGCGTGCAGGTCGCCGGTTCGCAACGCCTCGGTAAATTCGGCCAGTTGGTCGGACATGGGGAGGGTGAGCAGGGGGGCAAATGAGTCGAACGAGTGAAGTTCGCTCAGCGCACCACTGCAAGACAAAGCCCCAGGGCTACTCGCGAGCCTGAAGCGAGAAGCTTGAAGCACTGAGCGATGAGCAGCATTCCACTCACTGCCCATTGCTCACCGCCCCTGGCTGCCAGCTCTCCCCCTCTCCTCCTGCAGGGGCAGTTGACGTGAACCGTGAACCGTGAACCGTGAACCGTGAAGGCTACGTCGGCAAAACTGGCCTCTATCGGCGACAGCTAACGAGCCTGGAGCATGAAGCGAGGGGTGGTGAGCACTGAGCGATGAGGAGCATGCCCCTCATTGCTCATGTCTCACCGCCCCTCGCTGCAGGCTCTCCCCCTCTCCTCCTGCAGTGCTTGTGTCAGTTCACGGTCCGTTCAGTTCCACCGCCATTCCCATCGTATGAAATCCCTTGTCCACGTACAGCGTCGTCCCGGTGATGGCGCTGGCGAGTGGGGAGCAGAGAAATGCGGTCGCCGCACCCACTTCGTCGGCCGTGAGGTGAGTGGTGAGCGGGGCGTTTCGCCCGACATAGTCCACCATCTTCTCGATGATCCCGATCGCGCTCGCCGCGCGCGACGCGAACGGTCCGGCGGACACGGTGTTGACCCGCACTCCCCACTTCCGACCCGCCTCGAACGCCAGCAGTCGCGTGTCGCTCTCCAGTGCCGCCTTCGCGCTCGACATTCCTCCGCCGTATCCCGCAATCACGCGCTCGCTCGCCATGTACGTGAGCGACGAGAATGCGCCGCCCTCGCGCATCAACGGCCCGAACCGGGCCACCATCGACACCAGCGAATAGGCGCTCGCGCTGATCGCGGCCAGGTACCCGTTCCGGCTCGTCTCCAGCAGCGGCTTCTTCACCTCGGGTCCATTCGCGAGTGAGTGCACCACGATGTCGAGCGGACGGTCGCCGAAGTCTGCCACCAGCCGCTGCGCCACTCCGTCGATCGAGCAGTCGCCGACCTCCTTGTACCGCTTGGTGGAGCGAAGATCCTCCGGCAGCTGGTCGTAGGTGTCGAACACGGCATCAAGCGGGTAGATCCTCTCGAACGTCAGCAGAGAGCCGTCGCGCAACCGCCGCGAGTCATCCATCTTCCCGCGCTCCAACAGGTTGAGAAAGATGTTGAGCGCGGGCGGCCAGGTCCCCACGATGACGCTGGCCCCCGCTTCAGCCAACGCCTTGGCGATGGCAAAACCGAATCCGCCATCGTCGGCGACGCCCGCCACGAAGGCGCGACGTCCGGTCAGGTCGATGTTGAGCATGCGCGAAAAATGACCCGAGGTTGCGGTGCGGCAAGGGCCGCACGTTCTTACGGCAGAGAACGCCTGAACCCCATCTCGCCGCCAGACGTAGACGTCTGGCTCGGCACTGAGAGCGGGTTCGAGCGGAGCGGCGTAACTCGACTTAACGTTGACGGGTGTCGCAGCCCGTACGCCCTCCCGCCCCGATCGACGCCGACGCAGGTCGACCCGCCAGCCCATCGCTCCAGCCGGTGCCACTTCAGCCCACGCTGGTCCTGCCGGCGGTGGTCCACCCGGAGCCGATCCCGCAGGCGGACGACCGGCGGCGCGACTCCGCGACCGGGCCTGCGTTCGCGCGCGGGCTCTGGCGCATCGCAGCGGCCGACGTCTCCAGCGGCAACGATGTCATGCTGCTGCACGACGGGCCCGCGACGTTCGACGCGATGTGCGAAGCAATCGACGAGGCGCGCGAGACGATCGTCCTCGAGGCCTACATCTTCCGATCCGACGAGGCGGGTCACCGCATCGGCGACGCCATGATCGCGGCGGCCAATCGCGGCGTTCGCGTCCGCCTGCTCACGGACTGGATCGGGATGCGGGGCATCAAGTCGAGCTTCCTGGCGACGCTCAAGAAGGCGGGCATCGAGCACCGGGTGTTCAGTCCACCTGGCTTTCGCCCCTGGCTCGGCCTCATCCCACGCGATCATCGCAAGCTGCTCGTCATCGACGCCAGGCTCGGGATCACGGGCGGCGTGGGGATCGGCAACGAATGGATCGGCAAGACGAAGCGGCACCGCAGCCACTGGCGAGACACGGCGGTGCGAATCGAGGGGCCGGCCGCCACCGACATGCAGCAGGCGTTCGACACGATGTGGCAGCGTGCGCAAAAGCGCGAGCGCCGCGGCATGCATCGGCTCACTCGGCGCGCGGCACGCGGCGCGCACCTCGATCCCGCTACCGCGGAGCCGGCACTCGTCGGCATCGTGGAAGGCGAGCCACTCCGGCTCCGCGTCGCGCGCGCCCTGCAGATGCAGGCCATCTCCGCCGAGCGATCGATCTGGATCGCCACGGCGTACTTTGCGCCGAGCTGGTCGGAAGTGGAAGCGCTGATGGGCGCGGCGCGTGACGGCGTCGACGTCCGCATCCTCGTCCCCAGCCGCAACGACCACCCGTGGGTCACCCTGCTCACGCGCCGCTACTACCGTCGCCTGCTCACCAATGGCGTGCGGATCTGGGAGTGGAAGGGCACGATGATGCACGCCAAGACGAGCGTGGTCGACGGCCGGTGGGTGCGCGTGGGATCCACGGACTTCAACCCGCTCGGCGTCGCGATCAACTACGAGCTGGACGCGGTGATCGAGGACGCGACCATCGGCGCCAAGGCGGAAGCGATGTTCCTCGACGACCTGGAACACTCCAGCGAGATCACGATGCGGTCGCGAAAGGTGACGCGATGACCGGGAATCCATCGCGCGCATGACGACCAGCGCTCAACCATGAACAGGTTCGCCCGCTTCATTCCGCTCTCGGCGCTCGCCATCTCGAACATGGCGCATGCGCAGACGACGACGGCCGCGCCCGTGGGTCCGCTGTTCACATATCGCGATGCCATTCTCGCCGGCAGCGTACTCGCCGCGGCGCGCCTCGTGTATCCGCTGGACGATTACTACGCACAGCGACTCCAGGATTCGTCCACCCAGGCCAACGCGAAGCTGAGGACACTCTCGACCTTCGTGCGCCGAACGGCCGCGCCGGGGGCATTCATCATCAGCGGCTCACTCTACGCGATCGGCCGTCTTGGAGACAATCACAAGCTCGCGTCGCTCGGACTCCACGGCACCGAAGCGCTCGCCGTGGGTGAATTGGTGGCCGTGGCGATCAAGGGAGTGGTCGGCCGCCAACGGCCGGACGTACGACCTCGCAATTCGAAAAGCTACGGATTCCTGCGTGGGGTGAACGGTGGCACCGACTACCGATCGTTCCCCTCCGGTCACACGGTCGCCGCGTTCGCGGCGGCGGCGGCGTTCACGGCCGAGACATCGCGCAACGCGCCGAACACCACCTGGTTCGTCGCACCCTTGATGTACGGCGGTGCCGCGCTCGCCGGCGTCTCGCGCATGTACGACAACCGGCACTGGGCCACGGACGTGCTGGTTGGCGCCGGCATCGGCACCTTCGCCGGCCTCAAGGTGGTGCGCTATCACGATTCCCGGCCGGGCAATGGCATCGATCGCTTCTTTCTCGCGGGCTCGCTCGTGCCGAGCGAGACGGGTGGACACTCGTTGCGCTGGTCGGTGATTCCCGGCGCGCTCGCGGGCCGGCGCTGAACGGCGCGTATCCACAACGACACGCGCGCACAAGCGAGCACCAGCGAACAATGGCGATGGCCAACAGGATCAAGAGCGGCATCTTCATCATCGCGCCCATCCCCGCGCCGGTCGGCGAGCGCATCGCCGCACTCCAGGCGACGCACGATCCACGACTCATTCGGCTGGGCGCACCGCACGTGACGCTCGCCGGTTCGTCCGGCATCGGTCCCATCGTCCCCGACACGACGATCGACGAATTGCGCGCGGCGCTCGACCTGATCGCGCGTACCACTGCGCCCATCACGCTGCGATTCGGCCGGCCCACGCGATTCATGCAGACGGAGATCGTCGTGCTGCCGCTCGATCCACATGGCCCGCTGCGCACACTGCACGAGAAGATCAAGACGTGCGGACTGCGTGCGGCCGCGCCACGATTCTACTACACACCGCACGTCACCCTGAGCCTCTATCGAGAGCAGACCCGTGAGGTGCTGGCCGAACTTCTGGCGCAACGATTCGACGAGACGGTGACGATCGATCACATCGAGTGCCACCTCACGCGCGACATCGGCGAATCGCGGCACCTGCTGACGCTCCCGTTGACGGGGTGAGTCCGATCGTGCCGCTATCCGACGATCACGCGTCCATCCTCGACCGCATCGAGCGCGACATGCAGCTCGACGCCGGCATGCAGTTCACTGAGCTGGCCGCGCGGTATCTCGCCGAAACGCGCGCGGGCGACGGCCCGGTCAGCACACCGCGCACGAGCGCGCAGCTTGCCGAGCGGTTCGATGAGCCGATGCCGCGCGATGGACGTCCACTCGAGGAGGTCGTCGCGCGACTGCGCGACGACGTGATGTCGGATTGCAATCGCCTCTACCATCCACGCTACGTGGGCCATCAGGTCTCGGCGCCGCTGCCGGCGGCTATCTGGACGGAATCCCTCATCGCGGCGTTGAATCAGTCGCTCGCCGTGGCCGAGATGTCGCCGACGGCCACGGTGCTCGAGCATCAGGTGATTCGGTGGATGTGCGAGCTGGTGGGGTACGGGCCCTCGTCGGGCGGTACACTCACGAGTGGAGGTACGGAAGCGACGCTCACCGGCCTGCTCGCCGCGCGGTCGGCGGTAATGCCGAATGTGTGGACCGATGGTGTGGGTGCCGATCCGCCGGTCGTGGTATGCGGCGAGCATGCACACTACGCGGTCTCGCGTGCCGTGGGCGAGCTGGGCATCGGGATGCGCAACGTCGCGGTCGTGCCGTCGCGCGACTGGGGCATGGATGCCGA
>JBDSSY010000016.1:0-12737 GCA_039928585.1 Gemmatimonadaceae bacterium
GCCGTCGTTCACGCCCGCGAGCGTCAGCATGTCCGCTCCCTCGGTCGAGACCTTCTGCGTCATCGAGCCGTCGCTCACGCGTGCTCCACCGTGATGTGTAGGTCCTTCAGGTCCGCTGCGGGCACCGCCGAAGGCGCACCCTCGAACAGCGCGCGCGCAGTCGTCGTCTTCGGAAAGGCGATGACGTCGCGCAGGGATGTCGCGCCGGCGAGCAGCATGGTGATGCGGTCGAACCCGAACGCGATGCCGCCGTGCGGTGGTGCGCCCGCCCGAAGCCCCTCGAGCAGAAAACCGAATCGTGCGCGAGCCGTCTCCGCGTCGACACCCAGAAGGCCGAAGATGCGGGCCTGCACCGCGGGATCGCTGATGCGGATGCTGCCGCCACCGAGTTCGGTGCCGTTTAGCACGAGGTCGTACGCCTGAGCGCGCGCCATCCACGGCGCAGTGTCCAGCAAGTGGACGTCGCCTGGATGCGGCGCCGTGAAGGGATGATGCACCGCGCCAAGCGCCCCTGATTGCGGATCGCGCTCGAACATCGGAAAGTCGGTGATCCACGCGAACGCATTCACCTGCTCGGGAACGAGACCGATTCGCTGCGCAACATCCTGCCGTACGCGATCGAGCGCGGGGCCCGTCACGCGATCAGCGCCAGCGAGATAGAGTCCCAGGTCGCCGTCCGCCAACCGAAGCAGCGATGCGCGCGCGTCGTCGAGCACCTTAGCGGCCGCACCCTCCAGCACGCCATTCACGCGCTTCACCCGAAGCAGGCCGCGAGCACCGGCACTCTTGACGATCGCATCGACCTCATCGAGCTGCTTGCGCGAAAGTGCCGCGCCGCCGGCAACGCGGATGCCGCGCACTCGCCCATCCGCGCTCAGCGCCGAAGACGTGAACGGAAACTCCACCCCGCGAAACGCCTCGCTCACGTCCTCCAGCTCCATACCGTATCGGAGATCCGGACGGTCGATGCCATAGCGCTCCATCGCGTCGGCGTAGGACATTCGCGGAATGGTGGCCGGTACTGTGCTGTTTCCCTCCGCCCAGAGCGCACGTACCAAGCCTTCCGCGAGCCGGGTGATATCGTCCTGCGCGACGAACGACGCCTCGATGTCGATCTGCGTGAACTCCGGCTGTCGGTCGGCGCGCAGGTCTTCGTCGCGAAAGCACCGGGCGATCTGGAAATACCGGTCGAATCCGGACACCATCAGCAGCTGCTTGTAGATCTGCGGGGACTGCGGGAGCGCATAGAACTCGCCCGGATGCACGCGGCTGGGCACGAGGTAGTCGCGGGCTCCTTCGGGCGTGGGCTTCGTGAGAATCGGCGTCTCGATCTCCAGAAAACCCGCGTCGCTCAGGAAGCGGCGTGTACGCTGCATGAGCCGGTGACGCAGCACGAGATTGTGCTGAAGCTCGTCACGCCGAAGATCGAGGTGTCGGTGACGGAGGCGGAGCTCCTCGGCCGCGAGCTGCTCGCTCTTGCCCCGCGCCACGGGAATCGCTGGCGTCTCCGCCGGTCCGACAACGCGAAGCGCGGTCGCGCGCACTTCCACGGATCCGGTGGCCATGTCGGCGTTCCGCATGGCCGCTGGTCGCTCGGCGACCACACCTTCCACCAGGATGACCGTCTCTGCGCCGAGCGAGGCCGCCTGAGCGGCGAGCATCGCGCCAGCCGAGGAGGGATCGAACGAGACCTGCACCAGACCCGCGCGATCGCGAAGGTCGACGAACACGAGGCCGCCGAGATCACGCGCCCGATGCACCCAGCCGCCGAGCCGAACGTGCGTGCCCGCGTGTTCGGCGCGAAGTGCGCCACACAGATGCGAGCGATGAGTTGTGGCCAGCGCCGATTCGGACATTCCGTACGCGAGAGGGGAGATCGGCGCGGCGAGGTGGAACGTGCGCGCGATCACACTGCGCGGTTAAACGTAGCATTAATCAGGGTGGGAAGGTAGCGCTCCCGTTGCGTCGGCAAGCCGACTCCGCTAAGCTCAACTCCATGCGGCGCATGACGTTCGCCGCGCGGGCGGCTTCCCGAGCGCCGAGTCCGCGACCGAGGGTGCAGGGCCGATGACCGAGCGCGAAAATCTGCTGAATCTCACCGTCGTCGATGCCGAGACGCGAGTCGCGGCCGCGATGCTCGAGCTCGGGCAACCGAGTTACCGGGTCGCGCAAGTCGTACGCCGGCTGTGGCAGGTGCCCGCCCGTTCGTTCGCCGACATGACGGAACTGCCGGCCGCGCTTCGGACCGCGCTGGACGAGCGTTTCGAGCTGCCGCGGTTGGAACTCGCCGTGGAGCAACTGTCCACGGACGGCACGCGGAAGTTCCTGTTCCGCCTCGCGGATGGCGAGGCGATCGAGGCGGTGGCGATACCGGACGGCAATCGCGTCACGCTGTGCATCTCCTCCCAGGCAGGATGCGCGCTCCAGTGCGCCTTCTGCGCCACGGGCGCCATGGGTTTCAATCGCAACCTGTCCGCGTTCGAGATTGCGGGTCAGGCGCGCGAGATGCGCTTGCTCGACGGGCCGGTGGTGGTGACGAACATCGTCTTCATGGGAATGGGCGAGCCGCTCATGAACTGGAAAGCCGTTTCTGGCGCGCTGACCCTCCTCAACGACCCGCGCGCCCTCGGTATCGGCGCGAGGCACATCACCATCTCCACCGTTGGCATCCTGCCCGGTATCGTCGCACTAGGCGAACGCCCTGAACAGTTCCGACTCGCAATCTCCATCCATGCGCCCACGGACGAGCTGCGCCGGACGCTGATGCCCATCAATACCAAGTATCCGCTGTCGGACGTGATCGCGGCAGCCAAGGTGTTCGACCGGCGTGTGACCTTCGAATACGTGATGCTTGGCGGCGTGAACGACGGCATCGAGCAGGCGCGCGCACTCGGACAACTCGCGCGCGAGTGCGGTGCGTTCGTCAACCTGATTCCGCTGCACCCCGGTGGATCGCAGGGATTCGTGCCGACGGCCGCCAACGAGATCTCTCGTTTCGCGCGGCTGCTGCGCGATCGGGGCGTTGAGGTCGCGGTACGCAAGAGCCGCGGCATCGACATCGCAGCGGCATGCGGACAGCTACGGGTCGAGCGGATGGGGCGGCGCTCGCCACGTCCGGCCGAGCAGCACAGTGATGTCCAGGTAGCGTGAGGAATCCGGGCGCGCCACTGCGCGCGCCGGTCTCAGCACCGACACGACGGCGGACGCCCACGCGGGATGTCCCGATCGGTCGAGCACGAGCGTGGTATCGAGTGTCGGCGTGGTCGTGCCGAGTTCCACGACGTCGAAGCCGCGATCTCGCAGCAGACGGGTTGCTCGTCGCGCGAGACCTCGCGTCCGCGTGGTATTGAGCACCTGCACCCGGATGCGCACCTCACCCGGCGCGCGCGGAGCAAGCAAGTCGGGTAGCACGGAGGAGAGCGGGGTGCGCACGACCTGCCTCGCGTGAAGCACCCAGGTGGCTGCGCCGAGCACGACGATCAGCAGCAGCGCGACCGCCACCATGCGGAGGCGCGTCACCGAACGGCGTTCCAGAGCGTCACGGCTTCGGGAAACAGGCGATTCCCCTCTCGGAGCGACCACTCCAGCCGGGCACGCAGGACCTGCCGGAAAGTCGCGTCGAAGTCGTGGGGCACTTGCGCGGCGAGATAGGCACGGTCACCGCGCGAGAACTTGCGTCCCGGTTCGAGATAATCCGCCATGAAGAGTGCGCGTCCCAGCCGTCCCCACTCGGATGAGCCCACGGTATGGTATCGTACCGCATCGAGCAGATCCTGCCGCAGCTCACCGTCGCGCGCCATTCGCGCGGCGGCGGCAGGACCGTGCAGCATGTCGGTCGTGTACCCCGGGGCCTCACCCGCAGCCGATCGTAGCTCGTCTTCCGAGGCGTCCCGGAGCGCATCGTGGAACAGGCCGGCGTCGTGCCACGCGATGGCGTCCGCGGGTGGCAGCTTCAATTCCCGCGCCCATGAGTCGAGGAGCTCGGTCACGCGGCCGATGTGCGCGAGTCGCTTCTCCGACACGCGCGCCCACGTCGGCAGCTCGTACGCCAGATTCGTCATTCCACCCGGCGTCGCATCGCGTCGAGCTCGGCCAGCTCGCGACGCCAGAACGAGCGCGTTACCAGACCGGGATGCGGCAATGTCAACACGCGCGATTGCATTGCGGTGGAACCGTATCGCACGAGGTCCAGATCGATCGTGCGCGAACCCCACCGCTCACGACGAACGCGGCCGAGTCGACGCTCGATCGCCTGTAGTGACTCGAGTAGCGCGAGTGGTGCAAGTGCGCACGCGAGGTCGAGCATCTGATTCAGGTAGGGGCCCTGCGCGCTGCCCCCGACAGGCGCCGTTTCCTCGATGGAGGAGGCGGCGACGATGGCGGTCGACGGCAGGAGCGAAACGGCAGCGTGGGCCATCAGCAGCCACGCGGCACGATCGCCGAGGTTGGAGCCAAGCGCGACGACGGCGCGCGTCGTCACGCGCGGTACTCGACGACGATCTCGGCGAAGTCGAGTGGACCTCCGAGCGCGACGTGCGGCTTGCGTACCGCCACCCTCACCCGCTCGACGCCCTCCAGCGCGACTACGGCGAGTGCAATGCGATCTGCGATCGTTTCGAGGTAGTCGATCGGATCCCCCGAGGCGACGTCGCGCACGATCGCGTACAAGTGGCAGTAATCGAGTACCGAGTCGCTGTCAGCGGCGCACCGAACCGCCAGGTCGACCTCGATCGGTTGTGGGATTTCGCGCTCATGCGGCAGCACGCCGGCACGCACGTGGAAACGCATGCCCGCGAGCTTCACGCTGAGCCGCCGTGCTGGTGCGGCTCCGCCCATCACGACACGCTCGTGATGCGTCGCGTGAGCTCAGTCAGATCGGTGGCAACGGTACGCAGCTCATGCGTCGCACCTTCCAGCTCACGGAGCGCCGCCGCCTGCTCCCGCGCACTCCGCGTGACCTGCTCGGCTCCTTCGCGATTGCGGCCCGTGATCGTCGCGATGCGCCGGACCCGATCGCTGAGTCCGGCGAAGGCGATCTCCTGCTCACGCGACGTGAGCGCGATGCGCTGGGCACCCGTTGCCGCACTCGCCGTGGCGTCCACGATGAGATCGAGGGCGTGACGTGCCTGCTCGGAGAGGATCTCGACGTCCTGCACGATCGTCTCACCACGGGACATCTGGAACGCCACGCGCCGCATCTGCTCCTCGAACGCGCCCACGATATCGCCAGCGTCGTCGGAGGCCCGCGCACTCTGGACGGCGAGCTTGCGCACCTCGTCGGCGACGACGGCGAACCCCATGCCGTGTTCGCCCGCGCGGGCCGCTTCAATCGCGGCATTGAGCGCCAGCAGGTTCGTTTGGTCAGCGAGCTCGCGAATGACCGCGATGAACTCCGTGATGCGCTGCACCGTGTGGCCCAGCGCCTGGATCTGCTGTCCGCTTTCGCCGACGAACGTCTTCGCGCCCACCAGCCGCTCGATCGCCGTCGCGATGGTGTGCCGGTGCTCCGAGGCGATTTCGGTCGCGCGCTGGCTCTGCGCCGCCGCGGCGCTCCCGTCCCGCACCACGTCCTGCGTCGCCGCGTGCAGCGACTGCGTCACCTCGAGCGAGCGGTCGACTTGTTCGCCCTCCTCCGCGATGGCGCGCGTGATGTCGCCGATGGTGCGAGCCACCGATTCACCGCCTCCGCGCAGGGCGCGGGCGGATTCGGTGAGCGTCGCCAGCTGCGTGCTCACCCGCGTCATCGCCTCGAGCAATGGGCGCCGCAAATCGTGAATGTGCAGCGTGGTCGCCAGCTGGTTGGCGAATCGGCGAATGAGCGCGACTTCCTTGTCCGGATAGGCGTTCGGCTTGTGATGTTCGAGCTCGAGCATGCCGACAGTGCGCTCGCCGAATCGCAGCGGCATCACGATCAGGCTTCGCATGTCCGATACGCCAGCGTCGATCCGCTCGTCCGTCAACGCGTCGCGCACCACGACCGCCTCGTTGGTGCGAAGCGCTTCCTGGCGGAGCCGGTCGAGCGCAGTGGACGGCGCGCGCGGCTCGGCGAGGTATCCTTCGTCGCCGTGCCAGATCGTGCGCAGTGCGCCACCCTCGAGTCGCGCGATGCGGAATTGCTGCCAGTCGACGAGCCGATGCGCCAGCAACTGGATCCGTCGGAATGCGTCGGCGATCTCCACGTCGGACGAGACGATCTGCTCCATCGAGAGGAGCTTGTTCAACTCCTCGGCGCCGATCGATTCCTCGAGGATGCGCTTCACGAGCAGGCCGGCTCCCACGAGGCCGACTCCGACAACCGCCCAGCCCAGTGGCCGGATGTTCACGACCGTGAGGAGAATGATCGCGACGGCGATCACCCCGGCGCCGAATGCGATCACCTCGTAGCGCAGCATCAACGACTTCTCCTCATCCACCAGCTTGTCGCGAAGCAGGAGTGTGAAATACAGGAGCAGCCGGCTGAGCAGGAAATACGCGAGGAAGAACACGGCGAGCGCGGGCAGCGTCTCGGTGCTCAGTTCGGACTGGTCGCCGCTCAGCGTGACGACACCCCATGCATAGACGCCGTAGGCCGCGATCAGCGCGACGACCTCTCGACCGGCATTGATGCACGCGACCTGAAGCCCCTTCCGGAGCAGCACGCCGTCGGCGATCACGAGGCCCACCCAGAGCGCGATCGCCGTGCCGGGCGCGCCGATGATGAGCGAGCCGGCGAGCGCCGGGATGCCGAGCATGTTGAGCGCCCCGTACTTCGTGAGCGGAATCTGTTGCACACGCAATACGATGACGAACGCCACAAAGACTACGATTCCCACGTATTGGGCGGTCCATCCCCGGTCGGCGACGAGCGCGGCGACGAGCAGTGCGAACCCCAGCGCCCCCATACCGCGCGCGTAGAGCGCCAGGAACGTGCGCATCAGGCCTCGTCGATGGCGCGTCGCAACGACATGGCCAGAGCGAGCGCCGCCCCGACACTCTCGCCCGCGGCGCGGACGATCGCGCTCCCGACGATGACGCCGTCGGCCAGCGCGGCGACCGCACGCGCCTGCTCGGGGCGAGCGATGCCGAATCCGATGCACAGGGGAAGCGACGTGGCCGCACGCAGCCGCGCCGCCGTCGCGGGAAGATCCGCCGGTACGTCACCGCGCTCGCCGGTCACGCCGAGTCGGCTGATCAGGTAGACGAAGCCACTGCCGGTGCGGGCGATCTCCGCCATGCGCGACGCCGGCGTCGTAGGCGCTACCAGCCGGATGAAATCGAGCGGGCTGTCGGCGAACCAGGCTTCCAGCACGGGATCGGCGCCCAGCGGCAGATCCGTCACCAGCACGCCGCTCGCACCGGCGTCGGCCGCGCGCTGAAGCGCGTCGTCTCCGCCCCGCAACAACGGATTGAGGTAGCTGAACAGCACCACGGGAATCGCGAGTCGGGCCTCGGCGATGATTTCGAGAACCTGATCGAGGCGGATGCCCTGATCGAGCGCTGCCTGCGAGCTGGCCTGGATGACCACGCCGTCCGCGAGCGGATCGGAGAACGGCACGCCGACCTCGACGATGTCGGCGCCGGCCGCCTCGAGCCCCTGCAGCAGCGCGACACTGCGTGCGCGATCGGGATGTCCGGCCGTCACGTAGGGGACGAACGCTCGGCGCCCCTCCTCCTTCAGTCGGGCGAACCGGAGCGCAATCGCGTCAGAGGAAATAGTCGCCGACCGTGATGCCATAGCGTTCCGGGTTGTCCGTCTTGATGATCGTGCGCAGATACACGCCGTCCGCCGCCTGTTCCGCGAGGTCATGCAGGGTGCCGGGATGCATCAGGTTACCACGGTCGTCGCTGATGATGCGCACGACGGGACGCGAGAGCATTTCCGGAATCGCGTTGACGGCATGCACGATTCCCAGTTCGAACGTGTCGAGTACCACGAGCGTGCCGACGGGGTAGATGCCGGTGAGATTGATGAACGCCTTCACGACGACCGGGTCCATGCCACGCCGCGGGTTGTCGCGCATCTCCTGCATGACCTGCGCTGGCGTCAGCGGCGTCGTCTGATACGACCGCCGAGACGTCGCCGCATCGAACGAGTCCGCCACCGCCACGATCTTGCTGAACATGCTCATCGCGCGAGGGCGGATCGGCCGCGGGTATCCTGTCAGGTCCAGCTTCATGTGATGCTCGTGCGCCACCACCATCGCCCGATACGGCAAGTCCTGCGAGCCGCGCGTCTGGAATAGCGCCAGCGCCCCGAGCCAGGGATGTGCGGCGATCATGCGCCATTCGTCCTCGCTCAGGCCGCCCGGCTTGTTGATGACCTCGGCCGGCACGCGGGACTTGCCGATGTCGTGGAACAGCGCCGCCATCCCGAGATCATAAAGCTGGATCTTGCCGAGCCCGAGCCGCTTGCCCAGCGCGACGGAGAAGATGCAGACATTCACGCTGTGGGTGAACGTGTACTCGTCGTAGTCGCGAATGGTCGTGAGGCCGATCAGCGACGTCTCCTCGTTGAGGATCTGGTCGACGATCCCCTGCACCACCCGCTTGATCTTCTTGATGTTCGGACTGCCGCCGAGGCGCACCGACGTCATCAGGTCCTTCGTGATCGCCACCGAATGCGCGTACGTCCGCTTTGCCAGCTCCTTCGATTTCTGGCGCGTCTCGTCGTCTGCCGCCTGCTCGAGTGGCTCGCCGACGTCGAACAGGATCAGTTGCTGCTGCGCCAGCTTTCCCGTGAGCTGCTGGAAGCGCTGCGCGGGTGGATCGGTGGACGGCACGAGCAGAAGCGCCAGAAAGCGGGACCACTCCTTCACCGCTGGAGCGTTTCGAAGATGCATCGATCCGACGCCCGACGAGCGAAACACGGACAGGAGGTGGCTGAAGCTCGCGTAGTTGTCGAGGTCGAGCCGGAGCCGAACCGTGTTGATGAAGACGAACTCGCCCGAGACCCGAATCTCGAGCTCGGTCTCGTGCGCCAGCAACTCCGTCGTCAGCGACGCCAGCTCCTCGGCCGATTTCACGACCGCCGCATTCTCCAGCGGGTACATCCTGATCGCCCGAAGGGCGGCGTAAAAGGCGAGGATGAGTCCCTTGCCGGCGCGACGAATGTACGCGTCGCCGCTCGCGTCGGCAGCGAACGGCGAGCCGGGCCGGTCGCCCTGGCGGAGTACCGACGCCGGGGTTCCACCGGTCCGCGTCGACGCGCCGACTCGCGGGGTCGTCATGTGGACTGACCGCGCAGCGCCCGCGCGACAGCCGTGCGGACCACCACATCCTTTTCATTGGCCGACTGGCGGAGCGATGCCTGGGCGTCCGGCGTCCCGATCCGTCCCAGCGCCACTGCGGCGCACGCACGCACCTCGGCATCCTCGCGCCGGCCGAACATCGATTTGCCATTCAGCATCGCATCGAGGATCACGACACCCGCGTCGCCGCACAGTGTTCCGAACGCCTCGAACGCGGCCATCTTCTCGCTGAGATCGGCGTCCCTGATCGCACGGCCCTTGACGATGGATTCCAGTCGCGGCAGTGCAGGACGGTATGCGCGCGCCTGCAGCGCCCGGATGGTCGCGATACGTACCTCACGCTCGGAATCCTCGACCGCTCGCTCGAGCGCCTGAAGCGCGCTGGGCGAACCGATTTCCGAGAGCGCGTGCACGGCGGCCGCACGCAATTCCACGTCCTCACCTTCGAGCACCTTCGCCAGCGGCGCCACCGCGGCCGGAGTCTTGAGTCCACCAGCGCGCCTGATCGCTTCCAGTGCGACGTTTCGCGATCGCGACGCCACCAGCCGGACGAGTTCTCCGGTGCTTTGCGCGGCGAGGCGCCCCGCTGCCTGTTCGAGTAATGGCCGGAGCTTCGGGTTCTGGAGTCGGCTGAGCCATTCAAGTACCGTCTCGAGTGCAGAGCCCCGCAACTGCTCGAACAGCTCGAGCAGCTCGGCCTGCGACGGGAGCGCCTCGGCTTCGTCCATGGACTGCAGCACCTGAGAAAGAGCCTCCGGCGCGCTCAACCGCGTGGGGATCTGGCCGAGCCGATCCCGCTGCGCCGGCGCAATCTCGAGCGCTCGCTGGGACGCGACCAGCGACTCGCGGATCAGGTAGGCCACATTGTGGAACTGCCCGGCCGAGAGCATGTGAAGCATGAAGCTGTCGAGGATATCCGCCACTTCGTCGCGAATGGCGGGATCGCCCTGTGCTTCGAAGATATCGAGCAGTAGCGCGAGCACGTTTTGCCGAAGATCGATCTCGTACTCGCGTCGCACTTCGGTCTGGATGTACTCGATCTCCTTCTCGTCCAGGAAGTACAGCGTGCCGTCGAAGTCGGCCATGCTGACGACCCCGCTCCGATCGGCTGAGTCCAAGCTCTCTTCACCGTCGACCGCGTTCTCCTCCGCCATGCGCCGTACGTCGATCTGCCCGCCGGAGAGAGTCTCGCCACCTTCGCCGAGCGGCGTGGCGGCTTCCACGGTCATGTCCACGTAGCGATAGCGCAGGTACGTGAAGTCGCCCTGCCAGAGTAGCGTGAGCAGATCGTCCTCATCGGGCGATGCCTTGCGCACGCGCTGGAGGATGTCGAGCAGCTTTCCGAGCTCCTCCGTATCGAAACCGCGAACGAAGTGCAGCTCGCGCACACCGTCCTTGTAGAACAGCCACGGAAGACTGTCACTGCTTTTCGTGTTCTCCTCGAGCACGATCTCGCCGCCGTAGCGCACCTCGCTCTCGGTGAATGCGAGCTCGACTTCGTGAGTCGCCTCCCAGATCGGCAGGAAACCGGCGCGGAGGTTCTCCTGCGCCTGCTTGTAGACAGGATTATTCGGGAGGTACAGCTGGTGGGCGCGCGCCGCCTTGCCGAAAAGTCGAAGCAGCTCCCGAATGAGAGCGATCTCGACCGGCGCCTGCACGGATTCCAGCACGTTCCCTGCCGGCGATGGGACGGACGGGGTGGTCACGCCCCCAAGATACCCATTTCCATCACCTGCGCCACATCCTTGTCGCCACGCCCGCTCACGCACACGAGCACCACGTCGTCTGCACTCCAGCGACCCTTCTCGCGCACCAGCCACGCGACGGCGTGCGCCGTCTCCAGCGCCGGAATGATCCCCTCCAGCCGGCTGAGGACTCGAAAGCCGTCCATCGCCTCGTCATCTCGCACCGAAACGTAGGTTGCCCGGCCGCTCTCCTTGAGGAAGGAGTGCTCCGGTCCCACGCCTGGATAATCGAGGCCCGCCGAGATGGAGTGGGCGGGATGTATCTGGCCATCATCATCCTGCAGCAGGTAGCTCAGTGCCCCGTGCAGCACGCCCGGAGTGCCCCGCGTGAGCGAGGCGGAATGGCGTTCCGTCTCGAGTCCCTCCCCCGCGGCTTCCACGCCCACCAGCTCGACGGCCGTATCGGGCACGAAGCTGTGGAACACCCCCATCGCATTCGATCCACCGCCCACGCAGGCGACCACGCTCGTCGGCAGAACGCCGACACGATCGAGCACCTGCGCGCGCGCTTCCGCGCCGATGATCGACTGGAAGTCGCGCACCATGCGCGGATACGGTGCGGGTCCGACCACCGATCCGATGATGTAATACGTGTCGTCGACGTTGGTGACCCAGTCGCGGATCGCTTCACTCGTCGCGTCCTTCAACGTGCGCGTGCCGCCGGTAACAGGCACGACCTCGGCACCCATGAGGCGCATCCGGAAGACGTTGAGCGACTGCCGGCGCATGTCTTCTTCACCCATGTACACGACACACTGCATTCCGAATCGCGCGCAGACCGTCGCCGTCGCCACGCCATGCTGGCCCGCACCCGTCTCGGCGATGATGCGCGTCTTGCCCATCCGACGCGCCAGCAATGCCTGACCGACGGTGTTGTTGATCTTGTGCGCGCCGGTGTGGTTGAGGTCCTCGCGTTTCAGCAGCACGCGAGCGCCCACCAGCTCCGAGAGCCGCGGGGCTTCGCTGAGCGGCGACGGGCGCCCGACGTACGTCGAAAGCATGGACGACAGATCTTCACGAAACGACGCGTCGGCTTGTGCCGTCGCGTACGCGACCTCGAGTTCGTCCAGTGCGGGAATGAGCGTCTCGGGCACGTAGCGCCCGCCGAACGCGCCAAATCTGTCGGAATGAATCATCGTTCCGGTCATGCTACTCACTCAGGTTGCTGGTGGCGCGCACCGCCGCGATGAACGCCCGGATGCGCGCTGAATCCTTCACACCAGGCGCGGATTCCACGCCCGATGACACGTCGACGATCATGGGGGAAACGTAGCGGATGGCTTCGGCGACGTTCTCTGGTGTGAGGCCGCCGGCGAGCACGATCCGGTGGCCCTCGGCCATCTCATCCAACGATTCACCCAGCTGGCCCCACGGTACTGCGCGTCCCGTTCCGCCGAGCACGCCGGGCACGAGCGCATCGATGAGGAGTGCGTCGGCGACCTCGGCGACGTCGTCGACACGTTCGGGCAGCACTCCGTCAGCGGTGCGAACCACGGCCCAGACCTCGAGTCCCGTTGCCGCGCGAACGGCGCGAATGCGAGCCGCATTTGCGTCGCCATGCAATTGGATGACATGCAGCCCGACACCAGATGCGATGTCAGCGATCTCCCCTTCGGATTGCGATGCGAAGACGCCCACCCGCTTTGCCCGCCGACCCGCAAGGGTCGCGCGCGCCTCGGCGGGCGACCGTTGCCTCGGTCCGCCCGCGAAGATCACGCCCAGGTACGCCGCGCCAGCGGCGTCCGCGAATTCCGCGTCTTCGGCG
>JBDSSY010000017.1:0-6456 GCA_039928585.1 Gemmatimonadaceae bacterium
TCGAACACGATGTTCTTGCTCTTGAGCCCCGAGTCCTCCAGCTGCCGCGGGATGAGGTACTTCTTCGCGATCTCCGCTTTCTCCCGCTCGGTGTAGCCGGCGAATTCCACCACTTCCATGCGGTCGAGCAACGGACCCGGAATGTTCTGGATGAAGTTGGCGGTCGCGATGAACAACACCTCGCTCAGATCGAACGGAATGCCGAGATAGTGATCGGTGAACGTGTCGTTCTGCGCCGGATCCAGCACTTCGAGCAGCGCGCTCGCCGGATCGCCCTGGAACGACGCACCGAGCTTGTCCACCTCGTCGAGCAGGAAGACGGGATTGCGCGTCTTCGCCTGCTTGAGCCCCTGGATGATGCGCCCCGGCATCGCGCCGACGTATGTGCGGCGATGACCCCGGATGTCCGCTTCGTCGCGTACGCCGCCCAGCGCCACCCGCACATACTCGCGACCGAGTGAACGCGCGATGGACTTGGCGATCGACGTCTTGCCCACGCCGGGTGGCCCCGAGAACAGCAGGATCGGACCCTTCGCCATCGCCCGCGCCTTGGCCTCCTTCCGGTCGGTGACGGCCTTGTGTTCGCCCGTGACGTGCAGCGCCGGCGTGGCATCGTTGAGCTCGGGCTTGAACGCAGCGATGGGCAGTTCGCCCGCCGACTCGACTTCGTCCGCCAGCTCCTTCGCCCGCAGCTGCCGCACGGCGAGGAACTCGAGCACCCGGTCCTTCACGTCGGGCAAACCGTAGTGATCCTCGTCGAGCACCACCTGCGCGCGGGCGAGATCCAGGTTGTCGTCGCTCCGGTTGTTCCAGGGCAGCTCGGCGATCCACTCGAGATACGTGCGAATGACCTGCGCTTCCATCGATTCACGGCCGGCGCGCTCGAGCCGTCCGAGCTCGCGCTCGACTTCGGTTCGCGCCGCGGACGAGAGCTCGAGCTTGTCCAGCTTCTCGCGCAGCTCGCTGATCTCCTTGCTCTGGTCGTCGTCGCCAAGCTCCTTCTGGATCGCCTTCATCTGCTCTCGCAGGTACATCTCGCGCTGGCGCTCGCCGAGCTCCTCCTGGACCTGCGACTTGATCTCTTCCTGCATCTCGATCATGCCGATCTGACGCTGCACGTGCACGAGCACGCGACGCAGCCGGTCCTCGACCGAGAGGTTCTCGAGCAGCCCCTGCCGCTCGGCGACCGGAAGCTCGATGTAGCCCGCCACGAGATCGCTGAAGCGCCCAGGATCCGTGACGGCATCGAGCACCTGGTGCACCACTTCTTCCGGAAGCCCACGGCGCTCGCCGAGTTCGGCCGCGCGCTCGCGGATCTCCTTGTAGAGCGCGACAAACGCGGGGTCGTCCTCGCTCAGCGGCTTCTGCTCGTCCACCGGCTGCACGACCGCGGCGAGATAATTGTCCACGGTCGTGAACTGGAGCGCCGTGGCGCGCTGCTCGCCTTGCAACAGGAGTTGCACGCCACCCAGGCCGCGCTGGATCTGCCCGATGCGGGCGATCACTCCCATGGAGTAGAGAATGTCCGGGGTGGGCTCGTCCGTGTTGTCGCGCTGCGCGACGGCGAACACGAGCCGGTCACCCTTGAGGGCGGCCTCGATCGCGCGAAGCGTTCCCGGACGTCCGGCAGCGATGGGCGCGGTGAGCCCGGGAAAGATGACCGTTCCCCGCAGCGGGAGGACGGGAAGTGTCTGGCGCTGAGCCATTTCGTTACCTGGATGTGAAAGAGCAGCCCGAATCGACACCTGTTCGTGAACGCGTCACTCCGCGGCTAAGGTCCCGCAAAAGGGCACACTCCATTCCATGTGGCGTCCGACAGCCCGGCAGTCTCTGACACTTCTCGCCGTCATCGTGACGTAGTGAGCCTGCCGCTGTGGCGGTCGTCCTTTCCCACGTCGCTTCGCCGTGCTACTATGTCCGCTTCCCGTCTCACCCTGCCTCCCAGTCGTCGCGTGCCAGACCCGCTCGCCTCTGCCGCGGATGACGAGCTCCGTGCTCACGTCCAGCGCGCGCTCGCGGCCCACTACGAGCTCGACTGCGAGATCGGACGGGGCGGCATGGGCATTGTCTATCGCGCCAGGGATCGCCGCCTGAAGCGGCAGGTCGCCATCAAGCTGCTCCCGCCCGAACTGGCGTTCCGGAGCGAGATCAAGTCGCGATTCCTTCGTGAGGCGGAGACAGCGGCGCAGCTCTCGCACCCGAACATCGTGCCGATCTACACGGTCGATGAGCAGGAGCAGCTGGTCTTCTTCGTGATGGCGTACATCAGCGGCGACAACCTCGCGAAGCGCCTGCACGAGCGTGGGGTGCTCACGGTCGACGAGACGCGTAAGGTCATGCGCGAAGTCGCCGAGGCGCTTGCATACGCGCACGATCGCGGCGTCGTGCATCGGGACATCAAGCCGGACAACATCCTGCTCGACGCGGTGACGGGACGCCCCATGGTCACCGATTTCGGTATCGCGCGTGCGATGGACTCGAGTGGCGACAGCCGGCTGACGGCGACGGGGATGGCCATCGGCACGCCGGCGTACATGTCCCCCGAGCAGGCGGCAGGCGAGCGCGAGATCGATGGGCGCAGCGATCTGTATTCGCTCGGCATTCTCGGCTACCAGATGCTCACGGGCGAGCCGCCGTTCACGGCGGGAAGCACGCCGGCGATGCTCGTGAAACACATCTCCGAGCGGCCCGTTCCCGTACAGCAACGCCGCGCCGACGTGCCGACGGAGCTCGCGCGGTCGGTGATGATGCTGCTGGAAAAAGACCCGTCCCACCGCTTCCTCACGGCAGCGGCCCTCGTCGGGGCGCTGGACGCGCGCGAGGCGCCGCCGTCCCGCGCGCCCGAGCCATCCGCTTTGGTGGCTCCGCGGCCGGCGTACGCTGCGCCGCTGGACGGGCCCTACGCGCCGGCGCCGTTCCTCACGAGCGCGCGCCCGCTCGTGAACGCCACCGGTGACGCGATGCGGCGCTGGGAAGCGGCGCCGGTGATCCACTTCCGCGGCAAGATTGCGCCCTACCTGTTCGTGAACAGCGTGATCGTGCTGTTCACGCTGTTCGGCAGCCGCGACTTCTTCTTCGTCACCGTGTTCTGGAGCATCTACATCGCGTTCAAGTACGCGAAGCTCTGGAGCGAGGGCTACGACTGGCGCGACGTGTTTCGCCAGCCACGCGAGAAGGAGGTGATGGAGGTCGTCGAGGAAGCGGTGGAATACATCCGCGCGATGTTCGATCCGCAGTCCCGCGCGCGCCTGCGCGAGGAGCGGGCGCAGCGGAAGATCGTGGCCCGCATGACGCCCGCGCTGCCCTCCGGCTTCGACGCGTCGCCCGCATCGAAGCACGCGCCCCCGTCGGGCTATCCCGTCGCGCAACTCGGGGGCGCGCTGGGCGAGCGCGTGCGTCAGGCGATGGCCGATCGCGACGAGATCCTCCGTCGGGTGAACGATCTGCCCAAATCGCAGAAGGAGCAGCTCGGCGACGTGTCGCGCTCCGCGATCGCGCTCGCCGACAAGGTGCAGGGACTCGCGATGGCGAGCGAGGAATCGTCGCGACAGGACCTGGTGGCGGCGCGAGAGCAACTCGAAGCCGAGATCAGCACCCTGGAGCGCGCGGCCAATCCTCTTGAGCGCGGCAGCGAAGATCGGGTGCGGCGGCTCGCGTACCTCAAGCGTCAACGACGTGCGCTCATCGATGCCGCGCAGCGCAAGGACGGTCTCGCCGCCAAGCTCGAGACCTGTGCGCTGGCGCTCCAGAACATGCGGTTCGATCTCATGCGGCTGGGTGCCAGCCCGCAGATGCATCAGCACATCACATCGCTTGCCAATCAGGCGATGAAGCTCACCGAGAACGTCGATGACGCACTCTTCGTCGCCGACGAGCTGAGCCGCGTCGGCGGACGAAGCAGCGTCGGCGCGAGGCGGGTCTCGGAGCGCGGGTGACCGATCCGCTGCTCGACCGCCTCGTCGTCGCGGTCGGCAGGCAGTACCTCGTCGACGCGGAGATCGCTCGCGGTGGCATGGCCGTCGTCTACCGCGCGCGCGACATCCGGTTGAATCGGCCCGTCGCCATCAAGCTCCTGCCGCCCGAGCTGGCCTTCAACGCCGACGTGCGCGAGCGCTTCCTGCGCGAAGCGCAGACGTCGGCCCAGCTCGCGCATCCGGGCATCGTTCCCATCTATACCGTGGACGAGGCCAACGGCCTGGTCTTCTTTGTCATGGCGCTCGTGACCGGCGAAACGCTTGGCGAGCGACTCGCCCGCGAGCGGCGCCTTCCCGTCGACGAAGTGCGACGCATCCTCACCGATGTGGCGGACGCGCTGGCGTACGCGCATGCGCATGGCGTCGTGCACCGCGACGTGAAACCGGACAACATCCTGCTGGATCGCGCGACGGGCCGCCCGCTCGTCACCGATTTCGGGATCGCCCGTGCGGCCGCCGGCGACACGCGGCTCACGGTCACGGGCGTGGCCATCGGCACGCCGGCCTACATGTCACCGGAACAGGCACTCGGCGAACGCGAGCTGGATGGACGCAGCGACATCTATTCGCTCGGCATCATCGGGTATCAGATGCTGGCCGGCGAGCCGCCGTTCAAGGCGTCGAACACGCCCGCGATGCTGGTGAAACACGTCTCGGAAATTCCGCGGCCACTCGACCAGCTTCGCCCTGACACGCCTCGCGGCATGGTGAACGCGCTCGCGCGCGCGCTGGCGAAGAAGCCGGACGATCGCTGGCCGGATGCGACGGCCTTTCGCGACGCACTCTCGGCGGCGCGGGAGCCGGAGGCCTACGTTGAGCGCAGCCGTCCGTCGGACGCGCAGTATCCCGGTGTAGCCTGGCCCGTCGCCGCCGCAGGCGGTGTACCACGCCCGTATGACGCACCCGAGCTACTCGTGCCGTCGGCGCCACTCATGCCGCCCATGCCGGCGATGCCGACCTGGGGCACGACGGCAGAATGGAAGGAGTGGCGTCGCGAACACAAACGGTGGGAAGTGGAACGCAAGCGGCGCGAACGAGCGCTTCGAAAGGGCCGCAACAGTGCGGAGGTGGACGCGGCTCGTCCCGTGGAAGAGCGGATCACGTCGTTTCGGCGGAAATCAATCGGCTCGCTTGCGACAGTGGCGTCGCTCGCGGTGATCAACATCGCGACGTCTCCCGAATTCTTCTGGTTCCTGTTCCCGGGCGCCTTCCTCACGCTGGGCGTGATCTCGCACGCGGGGAAGCTGTGGGCCGACGGCATTCCACTGGGCCGGATGTTCTCGCGAGGACGCATCGATTCGGCGGCAGGGAGCAACGCGGCGCTGCCATCGCCGCAGCGGGATGCATCGAGCGACGTGGCATCACTCGCGCCGCCCGATGTGCTGGCGGGCGCGCACGGGGAGGCAGTTCGGCGCGCCGCGGCCGACCTCGCGGCGGTGCGGGAAACGCTGGCCCGCCTCGCACCGGAAGAGCGCGAGATGATTCCCGATGTCAGCCCTACTGTGGACGCCCTCGCGCAGCGGGTCGGAACCCTTGCGCTCACGCTTCACCGGCTCGATGCGGATGTCGGAGGCGCATCGCTGACCCTCCTGAACGCACGTGTTTCCGCGCTCCGCACCGAAGCCGGTCCAACTCCGTCGGCGGAGCAAGAGCGGCGCATCGGCCTCCTCGATCGCCAGCGCGCCACGATCGGTGAGCTCACGGAGCGACGTGGAGTGTTAGCGGCGCAGCTCGAGAGTGCGTCGCTCGCGTTGCAGAACCTGCGGCTCGATCTGCTCAAGCTCCGGTCGTCGGGTCTTGGCACCGCCGTGTCCGACGTCGCCAACGCGACACAGGAGGCGAAGGCGCTCTCGCGCGACATCGAGCACGCCGTGGAGGCCCTGCGCGAGGTGAAGCGGCTGTAGGTCTGCCCACTCGACTCGATGAGCCACCGGCGGCTACCATTGAGGATGCAACTTCGCGTCGTCGTCGTCGCCTCGCTGTTCCTCGCGTCCACCGCGCTGGCCCAGGCTCCCGCGGACAGTGTGCGCGTTCCGCTGGTGCCGCGTCCGCCGGTGGTGCGCGGCCTCTACGTGAACCGCTGGGCGGCGATCGGGCAAAAAGTGTGGAGCCTCATCGACGTTGCGAAGCGGACCGAGGTGAATGCACTCGTGCTGGATGTGAAGGACGACCGCGGCTATCTGCTCTACCGCTCGGGCGTGCCTCTCGCGCGCTCCATCGGCGCAGACCGATTCACGCCCATGCGCCCCGCCCGCCTGCGCGCACTGCTCGACACGATGCGCGCACACGGCATCTATCCCATCGCGCGAATCGTCGTCGCCAAGGATCCGCTGCTCGCCAATGCGCGTCGCGATTGGGCGGTGCAGCGTCGCGCCGACGGGAAGCCCTGGCTCGATGCCAAAGGCAATCCATGGCTGGATCCGCATCATCGTGCCGTATGGGCGTACGCTGCTGACCTCGCGGATGAAGCCGTGCGGCTCGG
>JBDSSY010000018.1:0-6384 GCA_039928585.1 Gemmatimonadaceae bacterium
CTGGAGGAGCTGCTCGTCGGTGGACCGGCCGAGCACGCGAGCCCAGGTGCGGCAGGTGCCGTAGCCGGCCATCTCGTAGTGCTCGACGTGCTGCGCGGCGGTGATGAGTCCGGCGTCAAGGACGTCCTTCGCCGGTTTCTCGCTGATCAGTTCCTTCCCTTCCTTGATCAGCCCTTCCATCCCGACGCACTTCTTGCCGCGCGGGCTCACGTCGAGTCCCTTGCAGATGCGCTCGAGCCGCTTGACGTGCTGCTGCGTCTGCTTTTCGTGCTTCATGAAGGCGCGCTTGAGGTGCGGATGGGTGGCCGCCTTCGCCATGCGGGGCAGCGCCTTGAGCAGCTGCGTTTCGGCGCTCCAGAGGTCCTTGAGCCCCTCGACGTAGAGGTCCTGCAGGGTTTCCATTTCCATCGTTCGTGCTCCGCGTAGGTGATATCGCCGTGGCTGGAGTGCCGACTGCGCGGGCGGACCCGCGTGCACGCGGTGAAAGGCAAGCGATGTGCCTCGGCGAAGCCGTCGCGCGGTTCCGTGCGATCCATCGATACCCATCGACGCGCAATAGATTCGACGACATGCTCCGACTTTTTCTGCTTCGGCATGGCCAGACCGCGATGAGTCGCGCGAACGTATTCTGTGGCCGGCGACTCGATCCGGAACTCACGCCCGAGGGCGTGTCGATGGCGGAGTCGTTCGCCGTGGCATACGGCACGACGCCGTGGCGCGCGATCTACTCCAGTTCGCTGGCTCGTGCGAGGGCGACTGCGGCCCCGCTCGCGCGCGCGGTGGGGCTCGAAGTGGAGCGACGCGATGGCCTCGTCGAGCTCGACTACGGTGACTGGGATGGCATGACTGCCGACGCGGTATCGCGCGCTCACCACGTGGAGTATGAGCGATGGACGGCGGATCCAGCCTGGAATCCGCCGACCGGTGGCGAGACGGCGGTCGCCTTGGCGCAGCGGATGACGCGTGTGATCGAGGAGATCGATGCGGCGCACGACGACGGCAACGTGCTGGTGGTCTCGCACAAGGCGTCGATCCGGGTGGCGCTGTGCGCATTGCTCGGTGTGGACGTCGGGCGGTTCCGGTATCGGTTCGGTTGTCCCGTGGGATCGGTGTCGATCGTGGAGTTCGGTGCACATGGTCCGCTCGCCGCGACGATCGCCGATCGGTCGCACCTCGATGCGCGGTTGCGTGGGCTCGAGGGGACCTGAGAACGCGGCGTCGTGCGCGCTGCCGCCATGAGAACGTGATGCGCGACCTAGCTTCGGTTCCCGCGCGCATTTAGTTTCGCCGTCAGACGACACACTTCATCAGAGGACAAACATGGCGACCAAACTGGACAAGTCGATCAAGCGCGAGCTGGAGCACGGCGGCAAGGTGTACACGATCACGATCGCGCCGGATGGTGTGAAGGTCGTGGAGAAGGGCAAGCGCAATGGTCCCCACGTGACCTGGTCCTCGATCATCAACAGCGACGCGCCCCGTAAGCGAGCGTAGCGAGCGCCCCCTCAGTTTTCAGTTCAGCATTTCTTCCAAACGAGCGCGCACCGTCGGCCATTCTTCGGCGATGATCGAGAAGTAGACGGAATCGCGAGGTGATCCGTCGGCGTTGATCATGTGTCGTCGCAACGTTCCTTCTTCAGTGGCGCCGATGCGGAGCATCGCGGCGCGGGAGCGGGCGTTCAACGCGTTCGTCTTCAGTTCCACCCGCCGGCACTCCATGCGCTCGAATGCGTGGCGCAGCATCAGGTACTTGGCCTCGGTGTTCACTGCGGTACGCTGCCACCGAGGACTGATCCAGGTCCACCCGATTTCGGCGCGCGCGTGCTCGTGCACGATGTTCGCGAATCGGGTGCTGCCGATGACCTCTCCGCTGTCGCGCGCCTTCGTCACGAAGGGAAGCGCAGTGCCCGCGGCCTGCTCGGCCAGCGCGTGCTCCACGTACCGTTGCATGTCGTCTCGCGTCTCGACACGCGTGGTCGTCAGTGCCCAGAGCGAGGCATCAAGACCCACGCGGCACAGGGCGTCCACATGACCGATGGTCATCGGCTCCAGTTGCACGACGCGGCCCTCGAGGACGATGGACGCGATGCTCATGGCTGGTACCGCTCGCCGGGCCGCCGCCTCGAGGGATGCGCCGCCTCCCACGCGCCCAGGTCGCGGGCGAGCTCCGCATCGTTCTCGGCGAGTGCGCGGAGGCGCTTCAGCACCTCGTCCTTGTTCGCTCCGCTGGCCCGCGCGACTACCGGCGCCGTGTCGAAGAGTTGCCGCGCCGGATCGACGCGTCGTTCGACCTGCAGCATGCCATGCACGACGCCTTCGGCGTCAATTTCCAGCGACACGAACACGATCATCCCGCCAGGCAGGGTGCGTCGAAAGGCCAGATAGTGAGGGCGCATGGCTGCAAAGCTCGCGGGGCTGCCGCACCGGCGCAAACCGAGTGACCGCTCGCGCCGCCGCGCGATCGGTGACATTGTGGGCGCGGATCCATGCGTCCCTGTCCCACTCTCGGCCCTCCATGCACGTGAAGAAAGTCCTCGTCATCGACATCGGCGGATCGAACATCAAGCTGTTCATCACGGGTCGGCCCGGCCGATTGAAGATTCCATCCGGTCCCGCGCTCACCCCGCGCCGTCTCGTCCAGGAGGTGAAGAAGGCCACCATCGGCTGGCGATACGACGTCGTGTCGATCGGCTACCCGGGGCCGGTCGTGAGGGGCAGGATCGCCGCCGAGCCGGTGAACCTCGGACCCGGCTGGATCCGATTCAACTTCGCCCGATCGCTCGGCCGCCCTGTGCGCCTGATCAACGACGCCGCCATGCAGGCGCTCGGCAGCTATCGCGGGCGGAGCATGCTGTTCCTGGGACTGGGCACTGGCCTCGGCACGACGCTCATCCGCGGCGGCGTAGTGGTGCCGCTCGAAGCCGCGCACCTGCCCTACCGCAACGGAAAATCGTACGAGGAGTTCATTGGTGAAGCGGGGATGCTTCGCATGGGCAGGAAGAAATGGCGGGAGCATGTCTTCATCGTGGTCGAGCTGATGCTCGCGGCATTCGTGGCCGATTACGCAGTGCTGGGGGGCGGAAATGTGCGCCTGCTGGAGGAACTGCCGCCCAAAACGCGGCGCGGCAAGAACGCAAACGCATTTCGTGGCGGCGAGCGTCTCTGGGTGAACGACATCGTGTGCGTATGAGCGAGGCCGCCGGCAGCGCGGCGAGGCCGGCGACCGGTGGACCGGGTACGGAACCGAGATGGACGTCGAGCGCGAAGAGTGGCGTGGGCACGGCACTCGACTCGCGTAGCCGGATCTGGTTCACGATCTCGCACGGGATCGTCGACGAGGTGTACTACCCGCGCGTCGACCAGGCGAACACACGCGACTTCGGGCTGCTCGTCACGGGCGCAGACGGTTTCTTTTCCGAGGAGAAGCGCGACACCGAGAGCGCCGTACACCTGCTCGGTGCAGGCGTGCCCGGCTACCGGCTGATGAATCGCTGTCGTTCCGGGCGGTACGAGATCGAGAAGACGATCATCACCGATCCGGAACGCTCGGTCCTGCTGCAGCGCGTGCGCTTCCGCGCACTCGTGGGTGTGCCGTCCGACTACCGGATGTTCGCGCTGCTGGCTCCCCACATCGGCAATCACGGCTACGGCAACGACGGCTGGGTGGACAGCTACAAGGGAATCCCGATGCTGTTCGCGCGCCGCGGCGACGTGTCGCTGGCGCTCATGTGCGATGTCGGCTGGAACGCCTCGAGCGTGGGCTACGTGGGTGTGAGCGACGGTTGGCGACAGGTCCGCGCGGCAGGATGCCTCACCGACCTGTACACCGAGGCGCGTGACGGCAACATCGCGCTCACCGCGGAAGTGAAGCTCGGCGCGCAGCGGCGCGAGGGCGACGACGCGGCAGTGTCGGAATTCGTCGTCGCGCTCGCATTTGGCGCTGGTCCAGCGGAAGCAGCGCAGCGCGCCCGCATGACGCTTTCGTCGCAATTCGGCAGAATCGAGGCGTCGTACATCCGGAGCTGGGTGCGCTTTCACGAACATACGCACGGGCCCGCGACGCCTGGTCAGTCGGCCACCATGGAAGAATCGCGTCGACGGGCGAGTCGCGACCTGGCGGCGCACGCGCACGAGAGCACGCACGCAAACCGCCCCGTGAAGAGCGGGAAGGCCGAGCGTCGCAAGCATTCGCCGATCGAGTTGCCGGAGAGCGTCGTGGATCTGTATCGCATGAGCGCCGCCGTGCTCGCGATCCACGAGGACAAGAGTGCCAGCGGAGCGGTGATCGCCAGCCTGTCCATCCCGTGGGGCCACAGCAAGGGCGATCACGAGATGGGCGGCTATCATCTCGTCTGGCCGCGCGATCTCGTGAACAGCGCGGGTGCGCTCATCGCTCTCGGTCACGTCGTGATGGCGCGCCGTACGCTGCGCTATCTGCTGAGTACGCAGGAAGCGGACGGCCGGTGGGCGCAGAACCTCTGGCTCGATGGTACGCCGTACTGGAACGGCGTGCAGATGGACGAGATCGCCTTCCCGATCTTCTTCGCGGAACTGCTGCATCGTGCGGATCAACTCGCGGATCTCGATCCCTGGGCGATGATCAGAAATGCAGCGGGGTTTCTCGTTGCGCACGGACCCGTGACGGGCCAGGATCGCTGGGAGGAGAATGGCGGCTACTCTCCGTTCAGTCTCGCCGTGCAGATCTCGGCGCTGCTCGTCGCGGCCGACTTCGCCGAGCGGGCGAAGGCCCCTGAGCTGGCGGCGCTGTTCCGCGCCACCGCCGATTCGTGGAACGAATCGATCGAGCGATGGACCTACGTTCGCGATACCCGGCTGGCCCGCGAGTGCGAGGTGGACGGCTACTACGTGCGCATCGCGCCGCCCGACGTCGACGACGCGAAGCCCGCGAGCGGCGGACGCATCCCGATCAAGAACAGGCCGATGGGGGAGCACGAGGCAGCGTACGACGACATCGTGAGCGTCGATGCTCTGGCGCTCGTGCGCTTCGGCCTGCGCGACCCGCATGATCCGCGCATCGTGAACACCGTCAAGGTCATCGACGCCACGCTGCGCGTGCTCACCGAAACGGGACCGGCATGGTACCGCTATAATCAGGACGGTTACGGGGAAAAGGCGGACGGCCTGCCGTTCGACGTCACCGGCGTCGGCCGACCGTGGCCGCTTCTCGCTGGCGAGCGCGCGCATTACGAGCTCGCCGCCGGCCGGCCCGACGTGGCATTGCAGCTGCTCGGGGTGATGCGCGCGCAGGCGAGCGATGGCGGCATGCTGCCGGAGCAGGTGTGGGACGGCGCCGACCTTCCGAAGCTGGAGTTGTTCAACGGCCGCGCGACGGGCGGCGCGATGCCGTTGGTGTGGGCCCATGCCGAGTACGCCAAACTCGTCCGCTCCCTGCACGACGGTCGGGTGTTCGACATGCCGCAGCAGACGTATGAGCGTTACGTGCGCACGCGCCGAGTGGCCGAGCTGGCGGTGTGGGCTCCGCACAATCGGTGGCGTACCCTGCGTGCCGGCGCGGGACTACGCGTCCAGACCACGGCGCGAGCGACCGTCATGTGGGCGGTCGCCGGCGACACGGCGCAGCAGGAGGTGATCACCCGCGACACGACGCTCGCGCAGGTGTGGATCGCCGATATTCCCACTGCGACGCTCGCACCAGGCGCGGTCATCCAATTTGCGGTGCGCTCGGCCGACGGCTCGAGCGACGGAGTGCACGAGATCACCGTGGCGTAACGCGGCGGGCGAACTGCCGCCGCGCGCTACGCCGTGCCGTCCACCGGTGGCAACAGCGCGGCGATCTTGGCGGCGCGCTCGCTGTGCCGGCCTCCAAGCAGCTCGAATTTTGCGGCCGTGGCGCGATCGCCAGCGTCACGGTTCTGCTCCGCCATCACGGCGCAGTATTCACTCACTTCGGTCTCGTCCTGGACGTCCTGATACGTGAAGCCGAATGGCTGATCGTACAGCAGCAGTGCCGCGATGGCATGGGACGAGAAGGGGAGCTTGCCGAACTCCTCACGAAGATGGGCAAGCCCGTCCTTCTGATGCAGCACGCCATTCCACTCGGCGCCGGACAGGGCGGGCGGCAGGGACATCAGAACGTCAGCTTCTGTCCGGGCGTCATCATGTTCACGCGGCGGTCGCCGGCGAATCGCAGGCGCACCTCGGCGGCCTTGGCGAGTCCTTCGAATGTGCCGTAGTGCATCGGTATGATGACCTGCGGGTTGAAGTACTTCCGTATGGCCATCTGTGCGACGCGCGCGTCCATGGTGTATGGTCCGCCGCCGACGCCGAGGAGAATGATGTTGGGACGATAGAGCTCCTGCACCAGTTCCATGTCGCCGAACAGCCAGGTGTCGCCCGTGTGAT
>JBDSSY010000019.1:0-5768 GCA_039928585.1 Gemmatimonadaceae bacterium
GTGCGTTGCCCGGTGATGTCGCGGATCATCACGGCGACGCCGTCGCCGACGCGTGCCGATTGCGTGCGAACCCACCGCGCCGTGTTGCCGGGCTTGGCCATCTCGAATTCGCGCTCGAGTGGCGCGCCCGTCGCCACGACATCGACGTAATCGGCGAAGTAGCCCTGCTCGATCAGCGCAGGGAGTGCATCGCGCACGCGATGTCCCACGAAGCAATCGCGCGGCTGGCCGAGCAGTGTCGCGGTGCGGGCATTCGCGTCGGTGATGGTGAAATCCTCGATCGTGCCATCCGCGCCCCGCACGCTGCGCAACAGCAGGAATGCATCCAGGCTCGCGTCGATCGCGGACCGGAAGCGCTCCTCCGTCTCGCGCCCCGCGCGCTCCACCTCGATGCGCTCACGCAGGTCGCGCGCGACGAGGCTGAGGAAGAAAGGCGGCTCCCCCGGATGTGTCGACGGGTGCGCGACAACCACCAGCGACACGGGAATGCTCGCCCCGGCAAGATCCAGCATGGTCGACTCTCCCTGCCAGACGCCATCGCGGAGGGCGGCGGGAATGATCTCGCTGACCACGCGCCGGTCCTCGTCAGCCGAGCGCAGTTGGGATGCCGGCACGCTGCTCGCATCGTCGTCGTCGGCGAGGCCGATCAGTCGTCGACCGGCGCGGTTCAGGAAGCGGATCCTGCGATCGCTGCTGATGATCGCCACCACGTCGGGCGATGCCTCGAGGGTGGCGACGAGCCGCGCGCGCACGTGCTCGGCGCGGCGCACCTCGGTTACATCGCTATACACCGCACTCGTACCGACCACCCGCCCGCCTTCGAAGCGTGGATTGCCATGGCCGCGACACACCACGCGCCGGCCATCCTTGGCCACGAGCACCGCCTCGAATTCGGCGACCGGCTCGCCGCTCACGAGGCGGCGAGCTGCCTCTACGTAGGGAGCGCGATGCTCGGGCGCCACCAGCAGCACCGGGTCCAGCGCGCGCGCCTCGTCGCTCGTGTAGCCCATGGTCTCTCGCCATGCCCGGTTCACGAGCGTGATGCGACCCATCGCATCGGTGGCGACCACCAGTTCCTGTGTCTGGTCGAGCAGCTCGGCGTGCTGCGCATCGCGCAAGGCGAGCTGCCGCATCATCGTGCGTCGCTCCACCTCGGCGCCCGCGGCGGAGGCGAGATCGTGCAGGGTATGGATATCGCTCTCCGTCCACTCCCGCGTCACGGTATCCGCCACACAGAACGCTCCCAGCACCTCACCCCCGCTGGAGGTGAGCGGCACACCGGCGTACGCTGCGATGCTGGACTGCACGGCAGGGATCAAGGCGAGCACCGGCACGGCACGGGCGTCGGGGACGATGAACGGCTCACCTGTCGCCACCACGAACTGACAGAGGGAATTCTCTGGCGACATCTCCCGCTCGCCGGATGCGTTGGCGGGCGCGCAACTCAGCACCACCAGCCGCGTCTCGTCGACGAGATTCACGAACGCCATGGGCACGCGAAGTACGCGGATGGCGAGGCGCGTCAGATGATCGAAGGAATCACTCGGATCGGCGCCGAGGAGGCCCGTGCGGCGGAGTGCGGCGAGCCGTTCCGGGCTGCCGAGGGACGAATCGAGGGATGTGATCACTGATTGTGCTCGAGCCGGTCTGAAGGTGGCGTACCCGTACAGGACTGTGCGCCGAGCCACCTGTCACGAATGTTGGCGCTGCGCGCGGCGAGCCGTACGGCGAAAGGCGTACGGCGCGTCGTGAGGCGATCGGCGAGCGGCGTGCGGCGAGGGATTCGGAAGAGGCGGCTTGATTACCAGCACACCGGCACTGCGGGAGCGGGGAAGTGCGGGCAGTCACCCAACCGCATCCTCCGAATTCCCGCTGCACGCCGTACGCACCCCGCCGCCCGACGCGCCGCACGCCTCTCGCCGTACGGCGCAGGCGCCCCCGTCCCCGTCGTCGTCCCCGTCGTACGCGCGGCAGCCGTGGCCCTCAGCGTCTTCGCTCGAACAGTTCCGCACACCCCGCGGCGACGCCCACTCCGGTCATCCATCCGCCGATCACGTCGGTCGTCCAGTGCCATCCCAGCGCGACACGACTCACACCCGTGCCGATTGCCAGGACGGACGCGATGGGGATCGCGATGCGTGCCGGTAGTAACTGCTCTCGCACGAGCAGGTAGGCGCCCGTCGCCAACACGGCCGTCGCATCGGCGGTGTGGCCGCTGGGAAACGCGGGCTCCACCTTGCCTCGGCGCAGTGCGATCTCGGGACGTCGTCGCGGGTAGACGAGTTTTACCGCGTGATGCGCGACGATGGCTCCGAGTGATGCGAGTGCCAGCGGGAGTACGACGCGGGACGCCGAACCGGGCCGACGCCGGACGATCGCGTAGGCGAGGAGCGCCCCCATCGTGGGGTGGACGAACCGCTCGCCGGGCAACGTCCCGACGCGCGCCGCGCGCACGAGCCGCGGACGGCGACGGCCGACGGCGCGCTCCACGGCGTCGTCCGCTCGCTGCACGCTGGGCAGGCGCGTCGCGAGCGCAAGAGCGGCCGTCGCGCCCATCGCAAGCAGGCCCGTGGTACGCAACGCCTCGGCGCGCGCCAGCGCCGCAGCGCGTGAACTGCGCGACGTCAGCGGGGCACCGCGATGTTCAGCGTGCTCAGGACATCGAACAGCGCGGCGCGATCCACGGGCTTGTCGAGCACGGCCCATGCACCCGCCAGCGCATTCCTCGACTCGCTGCCCACCGCGCTCACCACCACCACCGGCGTATCGCGCAGCGATTCGTCGCTCTGCAGGATGCGCAAGACGTCGTATCCGCTGATCTTCGGCAGCAGCAGGTCGAGGAAGATCACCGCGGGACGCAGCTCGCGCGCGAGACGCAGACCCTCCACTCCCGTTGCCGCGCCGACAGCATGGCAGCCCGCCTCGTCGAGCAGGTTGCCGAGCAACACGCGCGCGTCCACGCTGTCGTCGACGACGAGTACGACGTGTGGGGCCACCCCTGCCGCCACCCCTCTACCACGGACTTCCACCGGCATGGAGCTCGGCGTCCGCATCCGCGAACGCGCCGCGCCATCGCCAAGCTGGATCATGAAGGTGGTGCCTTCGCCTTCCACGCTCCGCACGTCCAGCCGATGTCCCATCAGTTCGCAGAGCGACCGGGAGATGGCGAGTCCGAGACCGGTGCCGCCGAACCGGCGCGTGATCATCGTCTCGGCCTGCTCGAACACGTTGAAGATGGCGTCCAGCCGGTCGGCAGGGATTCCGATACCGGTATCGCGCACTTCCAGCAGCGCCGGTCGTCCGTCGTCGTTCGTCGCGAGCCGCACGACGACCTCGCCCTCCTCGGTAAACTTGAGTGCGTTGCCGATCAGGTTGATCAGCACCTGCTTCATGCGCGCCGCATCCGTCTCGAACAATTCCACTCGCGCCGGCAACTCCACCCGAAGGGCGACCGCGCGATCGGGCGTCTGTCCCTCGATCTCCTCCACCGTCTCGCGCACCAGCGCATCGAGTGCCACGGCGCTGAGCTCGAGCGTCATGCGCCCTGCCTCGATCTTCGACAGGTCGAGTACGTCGTTGATGAGGCCGAGCAGGTGGCGGCCATTCGCCGCGATGCGCCCGAGAAACGAGAGATCGGTGTCGGGAAGCAGACCGGACTTGTTCTTGAGCAGGACGTTCGCGAATCCAATGATCGAATTCAGTGGCGTGCGGAGCTCGTGGCTCATTCGCGCCAGGAAGTCGCTCTTCGCGCGGTTGGCCGCCTCGGCCGCGTCGCGTGCGACGATCAGGTCGAGCTCCGCACGCTTGCGCGCCGTCACGTCGCGAAAGTTCACCACGGCACCCGACACGAATCCCTGCTCGCGCACCGGCGACGCGGAGTATTCCACCACGAGCGGGATGCCGTCCTTTCGCCACATTACCTCGTCGTCCACTTGGCATGGAACGCCCTGCGTCGCCGCGAGATGCGCCGGAGATTCCTGCATCGGATAGGACGTGCCGTCCGCGCGCGAATACTGTGTCACCTCGTGCATCACTCGGCCGACGAGTTCCTCGGGCTCGTAGCCCAGCATCTCGGAGCCGCGACGGTTCATGAAGGTGACGACGCCGCGCGCATCGAGCCCGTATACCCCTTCGCCCGAGGCGTCGAGCAGCTGCCGGATGTTCGTGGACAGGCGAAGCCGTTCTTCGTCGGCGGCGCGCCGCTCCGTGACGTCACGCAACGTGCCGGTGGATCCACAGAAACGCCCGACCTCGTCGTGCAGCGCGCGGGTGCTCGCTTCCACCCAGCGGTATCCGCCTTCCCGACGGAAGTAGCGCACCTCCACCACCGAGTGCTCCACTCGCCCCTCTGCCAGGGGGCGGAAGGCGTCGAGCAGGGTCGCGCGATCGGATGGATGCACGGAGGCGAGGAAGTGCGACCCGAGACTTTCCTCTACCGGATGACCGGTGAGCGTGATCCACGCGGAATTCAGGAAGGTCCAGATCCCCTGCTCGTCGGTGCGGAAGAAAACGTCCTGGAGCTGTTCGATCACAGACCGGTATTTCAGCTCACTGCGTACGAGCGCGCTCTGTGCCTCGAGTCGGTCGGTCATGTCCTGCACGAGTACCATGCGCGCCGCCCGCCCATCGAACTCCAGAGGGTAGGAGCTGATCTCCACGCGACGAATCTGTCCGGCCTTGGTCCGGTGGATGGACGCCGACGCATGCTGCTGACGGCCCGGCGGGAGCGCACGCAGCCGGTCGAATTCCGGCAGCTCGTCGGGCGGGCGAATGTCGCGCAACGTCATCGCAAGAAATTCCTCTCGCGTCCAGCCATAGCTGCGCACCGCCGCCTCGTTCACCTCGAGGAAGTCGAGTGTTTCGCTGTCATACACCCAGGCGGGCTGAGGCGAGAGAGCGAACAGCGGCTGGTAGCGCGCGTCCGCCAGCCCGTCCGACCGCTCTGCTGACGGCGGAAGCGGGGCGTGAGGAGTGTGGGAAGGAACGACCATCGGCGCTGGTAGGAGAGGCGAGCGTTCGACTATCTTGCCACGAATGCACTCCGTGCGCGAGATGCACACTCGCGATCCTCATGCCTTGGCGTGATCATGCCCGTCGTGTCGTTCGAGAATCTCCCCGATGCCTCCCGCGTCTGGATCTTCGCCAGCGACCGGCCGCTGACGGAGGAGGGAACCACGACACTGCTCAAGGCGGTGGAGGAGCACCTGACGGAGTGGAAGGCACATGGCGAGCCTCTCACCGTCGGCAGCCAACTGCGTGACAACCGATTTCTCGTGATCGCCGTCGACCAGAGTGTCGCGGGCGCCACCGGGTGCTCGATCGACGGATTGTATCGCGTGCTGCAGGGGCTCGAGGCGAAAATCGGCGCGAACCTCGTGGGAGGCGGGCGAGTGTTCTTCCGCGACAGCCACGCTGCCGTGCAGGGCACGACGCGAGAGCAAATTCCCGCCCTCGTGGAGTCCGAACAGCTCACGAAGGACACGGTCGTCTTCGACACGAGCCTCACCGACCTGGGCGCCTTTCGCTCGGGCTTCGAGAAGCGTGCGAAGGAAAGCTGGATCAAGCCGATGATGGGAGCCGCAGGGGAGTAGGTGGGTAGGTGGGTAGGTGGGTAGGTGAGTAGGTGGGTAGGTGAGTAGGTCAACTACCGACCTACCGACCTACCGACCTACCGACCTACCGACCTACCGACCTACCGACCTACCGACCTACCGACCTACCGACCTACCGACCTACCGACCTACCGACCTACCGACCTACCGACCTAC
>JBDSSY010000020.1:0-11566 GCA_039928585.1 Gemmatimonadaceae bacterium
CTGTCGACCGGTGTCGTGCTCCTCACCGGCGAGGGGCCACTGGCATTCTGCTCCGGCGGCGATCAGCGAGTGCGTGGGGAGGGCGGATACGTCGGCGACGATCATGTGCCGCGGCTGAACATCCTCGACGTGCAGAAGCAGATCCGCTACCTGCCGAAGCCCGTCATCGCCGTGGTGGCCGGCTACGCCATCGGGGGCGGGCACGTTCTGCATCTCGTGTGTGACCTCACCATCGCGGCGGACAATGCGCGGTTCGGCCAGACTGGGCCGCGCGTCGGGAGCTTCGACGCCGGCTTCGGCGCCGGGCATCTCGCGCGCGTAGTGGGCCACAAGAAGGCGCGGGAAATCTGGTACCTCTGTCGTCAGTACAGCGCGCAGGACGCGCTCGACATGGGCCTGGTGAATACCGTGGTGCCGCTCGATCGGCTGGAGGCCGAGTCCATCCAGTGGGCGCGTGAGATTCTGGAGAAAAGTCCCACCGCGCTGCGCTTCCTGAAGGCGGCGTTCAATGCTGACACCGATGGACTGGCCGGCCTTCAGCAGCTCGCGGGCGATGCGACGCTGCTGTACTACCTCACCGAGGAGGCGAAGGAGGGGAGAGACGCGTTCCTGGAGGGTCGCAAACCCGACTTCAGCAAGTTTCCGCGCTTTCCGTGAGCACCATCGCCAGTACTCGCGTGACGCCCGCGCGTGCGTGGGTGCTGGCTGCCAGGCCGGCAACCCTGCCGGCGGCGGCGGTGCCGGTACTCGTGGGCACGGCGTCCGCGGTGGGCGAGGGCGTTCCACTGCGTCCCGTCGTATTCATCGCCACCCTCTGCTGCGCGCTGCTCATCCAGATCGGCACCAACTTCGCCAACGACTACTCCGATTTTCATCGCGGAGCAGATCACGAAGGGCGCCTCGGACCGGTGCGCGTGACACAGAGTGGGCTGATCAGCCAGTCCGGCGTGCGACGCGGCATCATCGTCGCGTTTGCGCTCGCGGTGCTCATCGGCGCCGGTCTCGCGTGGGTAGGCGGCTGGCCGATCATCGTCATCGGCGTGTGCTCGCTGCTCTCCGGACTCGCGTACACCGGCGGACCCTACCCGTTGGGCTACCACGGACTCGGCGACCTCTTCGTCTTCATCTTTTTCGGACTCGTCGCGGTGTGCGGAACGGCGTACTTGCAGTCCGGAACATGGAGCGGGCTTGCCCTCGCGCTCGCGGTGCCGATCGGGCTGCTCGTGACGAACATCCTCGTCGTCAACAATCTTCGCGACCTCCCCACCGATCGCGCTGCGGGCAAGCACACACTAGCCGTTCGCATCGGCGCGAGGGCCACTCGCGCGCAGTACGCGTCGTTCATGGCGCTCGCGTATCTGGTTCCGGTAGTGCTGGCGGTTTCTGCACCATCGCGTCGCTGGTTGCTGCTTCCCACGCTGACCTTACCCTTGGCCATCGCGCTGGTGCGGCAGGTGAGCAGCGGAGTCTCCGGCCGCGAGCTGAACGCCATTCTCGAGCGAACGGGCAAGCTCCTGCTGCTGTTCGGCGTGCTTCTGGCCATCGCGTTGGTGCTCGGCCGCGTGCGGTGACCCACACCGAGAGCAACGCGCGCCTGATGTCGTTCGGTCGGGACGTGCTGCCCGATTGGCTCGCGAGCCGCGCTGCAAGCTCGCCAGAGCATGTGGCGCTCGTCGCCGGCGCGCGGTCGTGGACTTTTCGTGCGCTCGATGCGGAGGTCACGCGCACGGCGAGCCGACTCGCCGACCTCGGCGTTCGCGAAGGCGTGCGCGTCGCGACGCTGCTCGAGAACGGCCCCGCCGCGGCAGTGCTTCCGCACGCCGTCCTCCGGCTTGGCGCCACGATTGTGCCGCTCAACATCCGACTGAGCGCGTCCGAGCTGGCGTGGCAACTCGCGGACGCCGCACCGGGACTGCTCGTCGCCGACCAGCGGACGCTCGAGCGCGCACAGGACGCGAGCGTGTCGATCGCCGGCCTGATCACGACATGCCTCGATCGCGACGGGCTCGTTCCGTTCGATGCGCCGGTGGATCTCGACACGCCGCTCGGCACACGGCTTCGGCTTGTACATCCATTGGATGCGGTGCTCGCCATCATCTACACGTCGGGGACGACGGGCCAACCGAAGGGCACGATGCTCACCGTGGGCAACTTCTGGTGGAGCGCGATCGGCTCCGCGCTCAATCTCGGTGTGCACCGGAATGACAGCTGGCTGGCTTGCCTGCCGCTCTTCCATGTCGGCGGACTCTCCATCGTGCTGCGGTCCGCCATTTACGGCACTACCTGCGTGGTGCACGAGACGTTCGACGCGGAGGCCGTGAACGCCTCGATTGACGATGGTACGATCGCCGTTGTGTCCGTCGTCGCCGTGATGCTTCAGCGCATGCTCGACCTCCGGGGAGCGCGACGATATCCGCCGAGCTTGCGCTGCGTGCTCGTCGGCGGCGGTCCAGCTCCCGAATCGCTGCTTCATCGGTGCGCCGCACTCGGCGTACCCGTGGTCCAGACGTACGGTCTGACGGAGGCGTGTTCGCAGGTGGCCACACTGTCGCTGGACGATGCACGAGCCCACGCAGGATCGGCCGGACGTGTCCTGTATCCGAACGAACTGCGCATCGCCACATCGTCGTCGGGTGACGATGACGGAGACGACGCGGGGGAGATTCTCGTCCGAGGTCCGATCGTGATGGCGGGCTATGCGGGCCAGGCGGAGGCGAGCGCGCGCGCGATCGTCGATGGGTGGCTTCACACGGGGGACATTGGACGGCTCGACGCGGACGGTTACCTGTTCGTGCTGGACCGCCGCGACGATCTCATCATCACCGGAGGCGAGAACGTCTATCCGGCCGAGGTGGAGTCTGTCCTGCTTGCGCACGCATCGGTGGTTGAAGCAGGCGTCATCGGCGTGGCGGATGCGCAGTGGGGCCAACGCATCGTCGCCGTGGTGCGCACGCGTGGAGGCATGAGCGAGCCGGAACAGCGCGCGTCGATCCTGGCCATGTGTCGCGCACGTCTCGCGCGGTACAAGGTGCCGAGCGAGTTGCGCTTCGTTACGGCTCCCCTGCCTCGCACGGCATCGGGGAAGCTGCGCCGGGCCGAGCTGCGCGCGCTGGTGCCGGACGGCGGGTGACCGCGGGCTCGATCGCAGTGCTGAACTGTCCTGCGACCTCATCGCGGAGGTCGGTGAGTTCCCATCGTCCTCGTTTTGAGACGTGCTGATCCGCCCTTTTAAGCGGCCAATGAGTAGTCAACAACAAGCGGTATAAGCACTTACGTCTGGGGCGCCGCCATGGCTCCATTAGTGCCTTGTAAGGTGAGCGTTCCGCGCTGTTTCGCGGAGCCCTCGCACTTCAATCCAGGAGCTGCTCATGCGAAATCAACTCGGTCGAGTCCTTGCCCTCACGGCAGCGGCGATGCTCGTCTCAGGCTCTGCCAATGCGCAGGGGAAGAGTCAGGAGAAGTCGGCCAAGGCGAACAAGCCGGCCAAGCAGGTCGCGAAGATGAAACATGTCGACGACCTGCACGACGACGCTCGGCGAAGCGATCGCGCGGTCATGCGCGATGGCAATCGCGACGTCGACGGCCGTCATCGCGACGGGTACGGCAATGGTGTGAAGACACCGCCCGGGCTGGCGAAGAAGCCTGGCGGACTGCCGCCCGGCCAGTACAAGAAGCGGTACGGCACGAACGACGGCGCCGATATCCTGGGCGGCGTGTTGCGCCGGCGTGGCTACTCCGTGCTTCGCGTCGTTCCGGCGGGCGATTCGCGCTACGTCTTCTACCGCCTGCGTGATGGAAGTGAGCAGCGCGCGATCGTGAGCCCGGGCAGCGATCGTCTGCGGTTCCAGAACGTGCCGGCCTCGTTGCTGCAGGAAGTGCTCGCCGCGATGCGTTGATTCCTTGCGGTGCGAAAAACCAGAACGGCCCTCGACGCTGTCGAGGGCCGTTCTGCATTTCCGCGTTCAGTATGTGAAACCGAAGGCCGCGCCCACCTGCCCTGGCTGTACTCGGAGCGTCGTGCGCACCGGCATGTCGAATCTTTCCCAGCGTTCTCGACCAACGATAGCGCCGATGATCGCCCCGTAGAAGCTGCCCGACAGAACGCTGAACCCGAGAATCTCGCCAGTGTTTCGAGTGCCGTAGGTGACGCTGCCATCATCAGTGACGGCGACGATCGTGCCAACCGCCAGCCCGATTCCTAAACCCCACAGCACGCCGCGGACCGCGCCGAGCGTTCGGCTGTTGCCGCGGCTCACCTCGAGCGAGGTAATGCGGCGGACCGGGATGTCGAACGGTACCTTGTCCGGTGCGCTGACACGAACGGTGTCGGCCGTGCGCGAGAGGACGGTGGCGGCGTAGCGGCCGGCCACGATGCCTGGCGCGGTGATTCGCACTCGCGCGCCCGGCTGGATTTCGGAGACCTGCGCTCGCATCGCGTGCGGACCGATGCAGAGCGCAAATGCAAGGAGTAGAGGGACGTGCGTGAGCCGGCAACGCATGAAAAACCTCGACGGTAGGGTACCGCCAATGGTCGGGCGCGCACCGGTCGTTGTCCAGCGCCCGCGCAGTGAGGTGCTCGGAGAGCATCGCATCCGTCGCGTCGCCGTTCTCGAATGGCTCAGGGTAACTGCACCGGCCGTCGAAAGGTGCCGGGGAGCGACAGCAGCGCCCATGACCCTTCGAGAATGACGAACCCGAGGTTCCAGTTGCGCACGGCAGCGTAGGTGAGAAAGACCGACCCCACCAGGTTGAGCGCGTTGTAGGCGCGGCTCTCGCGCGGCAACACGCCGCGCTGGAGCGCAACGTAGGCCGCGAGAATCAGGGCAGCGCCCACGAGCGAGACGAGTTGATCGAAGAGTTGCATCCAACGAAGTTACCAAGATGGGCTGGACTCGACTCTCCCTGCTTCTCGCGCTACGCGCCGTTCGACATCCTGCCACGGGCGTGGCGCTGCTTCGTGTGGCGTGGCGGTTCCGGCGGCGCGGGTGGTGGCGTCGCGCGCCGTTCCTTCCGCTGCCGTCTCGCGACTACGTGCGATGGCGCATGCATACGGCGTACGGCGCCGACGACGTCGTGCCTCCCGTGGCGGACGTCGAACGCTACGCGCGATGGGCTGTGCGCGGCCCATGATCGCGGAACCGACGCCGTCGACGGCGCTCATCGGCATGACGCCGGACACGATGGCAGTGGAGCTGTCGCGTCTCGCGAAGGCGCACGCCTTCGCGCTGGGGTTTGATCTCGTGGGGATCGCTGCGCTCGGTCCGGCCGATACGAGCGCAGCATTCGAGGAGTGGCTCGATGCCGGGCTATCCGGAACGATGTCGTACCTCGAGCGCGGCGCTGCCAAACGTCGGGATACCCGGCTGCCGCTGCGCGGCACCACGCACGCCGTCGTCGTCGCACTCGATTACGGAGGCAGGGAGCCGAGCGGTCCTGTCGCCCGCTATGCGCGGGGTGACGACTATCACGACGTGATGGAAGCGAAGCTGCGGACGCTGCACGCGCGCCTCGAGCGCGATGCCTGCCGCACCATCGTGGGAAAGCCGTACGTGGACACCGGCCCTATCCTGGAGCGCGATCTCGCGCGTCGCGCGGGACTGGGCTGGTTCGGCAAGAACACCAACCTGCTCAACCCGCGACTCGGTTCGTTCTTCTTCATCGGTGCGCTCGTCCTCGACGTGGCGCTCGTGCCCGATGCGCCGTTCGACGGCGATCGCTGCGGGACATGCACCCGCTGCATCGACGCGTGTCCCACGGACGCGATCGTCGCACCGCGACGGCTCGACGCCAACCGATGCATCTCCTATCTGACGATCGAGCTGAAGGGCGACATTTCGGCGGAGCTGCGCGAGCAGATGGGTGAGCTGGTGTACGGCTGCGACATCTGTCAGGAGGTCTGTCCGTGGAACGTGAAGTTCGCACGCGAGCTGCCGGGCGATTCGCCGTTCGCGCCGCGCTCGTTCGTCGCCGACAAGGATGCGCGGACGCTCGCGCACGAACTGTTGGGCATGACGCAGGCGGAGTTCAGCGCTGCGTTCAAGGGCTCGCCGATGAAGCGTGCGAAGCTCCGCGGACTGAAGCGCAATGCGGCCGTCGTGCTGGCCAACGTCGGCACCGCGGAGGACGCAGACGTGCTCACGCGCGCACTCGCCGACCCGGAGCCGCGCGTGCGCGAGCATGCGGCATGGGCGCTCGCACGCATCGCCCGGTGCGCGACGACCGAGTAGGAACTGTGTGTGGAAACGCCTGTCTCCCGCCAGCGCCAACCTCTCTCCCGCCGCCTGACGTCGTACCACATACTTTCGCGTCTCTGACTGAACCTTTGATTTCTCCCCTCGCTCTCACGCCGCACATGCGCACCGTCGCCCTTCTGCTCTCGAGCCTTCTCCAACTGGGTTGCGCCACCGCTTCACCCATGCCGGCCGTTGCGATCAGCCGCGCCAGTGACGCCACTCTGGCGCAGGTGTACTTTTGGCGCGCGAAGCCGGAGAAATTCGCCGAGTACACCCGATATATCCGCGACGTCGCGGAACCGATCGACCGTGAAGCCCAACGGACCGGCGCATTCGTCGACGTCATGACGTACGCCGTTTCGGATACGACGCTTCCATGGACACATATGCGGGTCTTCCTGCTGCGCGATTCCACGCAACTTGCCGGGCTGGGTCCTGCGCTGAGTGCGGCCGGAGTGCGACTGCAGCCGGACAGCGCACGGCGAAGGTTGCAGGGCGAATACTCGGCATCGCTGCGTGATCGCGTGGGGGCGACCGTCACGCAGCTGGTGAGGTAGCCGCAGCCTCAACCGCTTCCTCGCTCGAAAACCTTCCGGAGCGTCTCGTCGACGGCGCGCTCGGCGGCGACAACCGCGCCCGCGAGATAACCTGGCTCGCTCAGGCTGGTCTCGCTGCCCGCGAGCGCGAGACGTGCTTGCCATGGCCCCGATACCCACGGCGCGGGATCCGGCGCGACATGCCCTGTCGACACGCGATCGGCTGCGGTCGCGGTCAGTGGGTCAGTCGCCCAATCCTTGAGCAGAGTCGCGCGCGGGCGCCGCGCCTCGGGTCCGAAGCACCGCTCGAACTGGTCGAGGCACGCGCGGATCAACGCGTCATCTCCGAGCGCCGCGCGCTCGTCGGCACTGACGCCAAGGAACCCGAACAGCGCCGCCTGGCCCGAGGCGGTTGTCGCGTCGTGGATCTCGGGCATCGGTCCTACCATGCTCTGCGCGGTGCCGGCGAGTCCCGCCTCGCGCCAGAACGGTCGGTCGTAGCACGCCACGAACTTTGCGTGCGGCGCCATCCACGTCGGTGCTTCGCGCCAGCGTCGCGCGGTCCGCACGTCCTGCGCGGGTGTGAATGCCACCGTCGCCTCGAGCAGACGAGGCGGCACCGCGGCAATCACCTGTGCGGCGGTGAGCCGCTCCACACTCCCGTCGGCCCGTTTAATTGTGAGTTCCACACCGTCCTCACGGAGAGTCATCGCCGTCACCCGTGCGCCAAACTGGATGTGCTCAGGCAGCAGCGCTCGTGCGAGCGCGCGCACGAGCGAGCCGGTGCCGCCAGCCAGTCGAAAGCTGCGTGGCTCCTCCGAGTCGCCGTGATAGCGTCGCGGCCCCTCGCGCGACATGCGCTCGAAGATCACGTCACCGTCGCTGTGCTGCGCAAATGCTGGTACGCCGAGTTCCTCGACCAGGTCGGCAATGGCCGGCTGCATGCGCGGCCAGTACCATGAGGGGCCCAGGTCGAACCCGTCATCGGCGGGTTGACCGCCCTGGTCCACCGTCAGGATCCGCCCGCCGATTCGATCGCGAGCCTCGATCAGGACAAAGTCGACGTGGGCCGCGCGCAGCAAGCGACTGGCGTGCAGCCCCGCGAGGCCGGCGCCGATGATGGCAATTGGGTTGCGTGGCATTGCTCGAAACTAGGGAAATACACGGGCCGCGCGCGATCCGAGCCCCCCTACGCGACCGACGACGCCGGCAGCGCGCCCGCGCGGGCGAGCGAATGCTCCTCTGGCCCACTCCCTGCTTATTAGCGGTGCTCGCACGGGGTGCTCGAGCCCGCTCCGGCGACGCGCACGTCCTGCTGCTGTGGCCAAAAGGGTGCTGGATTGACGGACGAAACTCTACAAGAGGAAAGCCAGGCCGCGGTCCTGACGGCTCGTCCGGCAACCGATGATCCTGAGCGGCTCGCCGCGGTACGCGAAACGGGCTTGCTCGATACGGAAATCGAGGAGGCGTTCGATCGCCTGACGCGCTTTGCCGTTCGGCTGGTCCGCATCCCGGCGGCGTTCATCTCGCTGGTCGACGAAAATCGCGACTTCTACAAGTCGACGTGCGGCTTCGGCGAGCCGCTCGCCAGCTCGCGCGAGATACAGGGGCAGACGTTCTGTCACTTCACCGTGCAGTCCACCGAGCCGCTCGTCATCCCCGACACACGAGCCGACGAGCGCTACCGCGACGTACCCACCGTCCAATCGCTCGGCGTCGCCGCCTACGTCGGCATTCCACTCCTCTTCGAAAATCAGGTCATCGGAGCGTTCTGCGCCATCGACGTCGTGCCGCGCAACTGGACCGCCCACGATGTCGAGGCGCTCTCGGATCTGGCGGCGATGGCGATGAGCGAGATCGAGCTTCGCGCGGCGACGAGACGCAGCGAGAAGAGTCGCCAGGAGCTTGCGGACGCGAACACGCATCTCGCGGCACAGCGTCTCGAACTCGAGCTGGTGAACCAGCACTTGTTCGTGAGCGCAACGGAGCTCGAGGCGCTGACGCGCGCGCTCACCGAGCAGGCGGCCGCCGGCCGGGCGGAGCACGTCCGTCTCAACTCGGTGCTGTCGTCCATCTCCGACGCGTTCTTCGTGCTCGACCACGAGTGGCGCTTCACCTACGTGAACGATCGGGCGGAGCAGGTCCTGCTGCGGCAACGCGACGACCTGCTTGGACGGGTGGTGTGGGAAGAATTTCCGGCAGCCGTGGAGTCGACCTTCGAGACGCAGTACCGCCTCGCCGTCGACTCGGGACGCATGACGGTGTTCGAGGAATTCTATGAACCGCTCGACACCTGGTTCGAGGTGCGCGCGTATCCCGGCCCCGACGGGCTCTCCGTGTACTTCCAGGACGTGACGCTTCGACATGCCACGGACGCCGAACGCGAAGCGAGCCGACGACGCGCCGGGGACGCGGAAGCGGCAGCGGTGGCCGCGAACGCTGCGAAGAGCGAGTTCCTCGCGACGATGAGTCACGAGCTGCGCACGCCGCTCAATGCCATTCTCGGGTACACCAACCTGCTCGAACTGGAGATCAGCGGCGCCATCAACCCCGAGCAGCGGTTGCACCTCCAGCGGCTGCACACCAGCGCGGAGCATCTGCTCGCGCTCGTCAACGACGTGCTGGACCTCTCCAAGCTGGAGGCGGGAGAAATGCTGCTCGCGTCCGACCTCGGCTCGGCAGGCGAAGCGGTGAACGGAACCCTGGCGCTGGCGACATCGATCGCCGACGCGCGCGCAATACGGCTGGTCGCCGACGTGTCCGCAGCGGGTGAGGTGGCGTACGTCGGAGACGAGATGCGCGTCCGGCAGATTCTTCTCAACCTCGTGTCGAATGGCGTGAAATTCACCGAGCCCGGCGGCGAGGTGCATGTCTCGACATCGCACGCGACCGCGCTGCCAGCCACGGTGCGCCTGGCGGGCGACGGACCGTGGGTGCTGATCGCAGTACGCGATACGGGTATCGGCATCAGCGCCGAGCATCAGGCGACGGTGTTCCTGCCCTTCAAGCAGGTCGTTGGAGGACACACCCGCACCCGTGGCGGCACCGGCCTCGGCCTCGCGATCAGCCGGCGGTTGGCTCGCCTCATGGGTGGCGACATCACGCTCGAGAGCGTACTCGGGGGCGGCTCCACCTTCACGCTCTGGCTTCCCGCGGCGGGTGTGACCAATGGCGTGACGGAGACGGGCCAGCAGCGCAGCGTTCGGGCGCGGCGTCACGCGCCGGAACATCGTGTGCGCGGACTCACCGAGATCGGGACGAAGCTGCGTGATGAAGTGGAACAGATCATGGAGGCCGTCATCACGCGAATGCGTGCCGACGTCACGTTCGGCAACACCGCGGGCCTGTCGCAGGCGGACCTCGAGGATCACACGCTCTCGTTTCTCGCCAATACGGTGCAGTCGCTCATCATCGTGGACCAGACGGGGGGCATTGAGAGCCCGCTGATGAAAGACGGTATGCACATCCAGCAATTCATCGCGCGCTCACATGGGGCGCAACGTGCACGGCTGGGGTGGACCGAGGCACATCTGGCGAGCGAGTACGCCTTCGTGGAAGAGGAGCTGGCCGGGCGCATCGGCCTGCTCGGCACCGAGGATCCCGACGACGCGACGCTGGCGATCGGCATTCTCGCCAGGCTACTCATGCACGCACGCACCGCCGCGATCACCGGCTTTCGCCAATGGCGCGCCGGCAACGTCGAGTCCGCGGTGGCTACCTCTCCCGTGTGAACGTTCCGCCGGTTGCGCCCCGGCGTCGGGCGACGCTCACTGCGACCAGGCAGTCGGTACCCTATCCCAGCGGTGCGCCCGGAGCGCATCGAGCGCCTTCGGCGACAGTGGTGGCGCATCGCTCGCTGCGACGTTCGCTCGCACGTGTGCCGCGCGACGCATGCCCGGTATGACGACGCCGACGTCCGGTTGCGCGAGGATGAATCGCAGCGCCAACTCCGGCATCGTCGTGCCGGCGGGCACGAGCGGTTCCAGCGCGCGGACGCGCTCGACCGTGGGAATCAGGTTCTCCGGAACGAAGTAGCTGTTCCGCCAATCGCCCGCCGGCCAGCGCGTCTCCGCCGTGAGGGTTCCGGTCAGCGATCCCTCGTCGAACGGCACGCGCGCGATCACGCCGACATCGAGCTCGCGGCATAGAGGGAAAAGCGCGTCTTCCGGCGCCTGGTCGAAGATATTGTGGATGACCTGCACGGCGTCCACGAGTCCGGTGCGAAGCGTGTTCATGACGTTCCAGGGTTCCCAGCGGTTCACGCTGACACCGATGGCGCGAACAAGGCCCTCACGACGCAGCTCGTCGACGGCGCGCTGCCACCGCTCGTCGTTCGCCCATGCGTCTTCCCAGACGTGGAACTGGAGGAGGTCGACTCGCGGCAGTCCGAGGTTCACCAGGCTGCGCTCGGCGTACTCGCGTATGTACGCCGCGGGGAAGACGTCCTCGAGCAAGTCGCCCCGCCGCGTCGGCCACTGCCGGTTCTTCGGCGGAATCTTCGTCGCGGTGTAGAGCGTCGCCTTGGGGTTCGCCCGCACCAGCTTGCCGAGCAGCTGTTCGCTCCGGCCCTCGCCATAACCCCACGCGGTGTCGAAGAAATTCGCGCCCAGGTCGACCGCGAGCTGCATCGCCTCGAGGGACTGGTCGTCGTCCGAGCCCGTCCAGCCAGCCATGCCCCACATGCCGTAGCCGATCTCACTTACCTCCCAGCCCGTGCGGCCGAATCGGCGATACTTCATTCACACCCCCGAAATTCTCGTGAACCGTGACCGTGACCGTGAACCGTGAACCGTGAAC
>JBDSSY010000021.1:0-13502 GCA_039928585.1 Gemmatimonadaceae bacterium
TTCCTGAAGGACATTCCCGTGATCGGCGGGTTGTTCCGGACGTCGTCGCAGCGCCGGCGGGGTCAGACGGAGCTGTTCATCTTCATCACGCCGCGCGTCCTGCGCACCGACGACGACATGACGCGCACGACGCGCGACCTGCAGGGGGCGACCGACGTGCTGAAGGAGTCGCTTGATCCGGATCGCATTCCGCTCCTGCGGCCGCTCCCCGATTCAGCGAGCGTATCACGCCCCGCCCCGCCGGTGACCAAGCCATGACGCGTGGCCAGCGTGGTCGCCAGCCTGACGGTCGTCGCGTGGGATTCACGCTGATCGAGCTGCTCGTGGTCCTCGCGATCAGCGCGCTCGCCACCAGCGTCGTGCTCCCGGCGTACCGGAGTCGGGGCCAGGGCGCCGCGGACGCGGGCCTGGCGCTCGAGTCGGCGTTGCTGCGCTCGCGTGGCGCAGCGGTCGAGCGCGGACGCGCGGTGTCGTACACGCTCGAGACGTCCTCTGGCCACTGGATCGCCGTGGCCGGCTTCGACACGCTGCTTTCTGGCGACCTGCCTCTCGGCCCCTCGACGCGAATCGCGGGAGAGCAGGAGGGGTGGATCGTCGTTCGCTTCGACTCGCGCGGCCGCGCGCGGGGCGGTCCCATCGTCCTCTCTGACACTCGGTCTCGCCATGCTGTCATCGTCGCACCGTGGACAGGCGCCGCGCGACAGCGCGCGCTCGCTCTCGCGCCCTAGGCGCAGGTCGGGCCTCACGCTGATCGAGGCAGTCGTCGCGCTGGTCGTGCTCGGCCTCGCCGGCGTGGCGGCGCTCGAGGGCGCGGCGCAGGCGATGCGCACGGAGCGAGCGGGCGAGTCACATCTGCTGGGTGTCTCGCTGGCAGACACGCGCCTCTCGGCGCTCGTCGCCAGCCCCATCGACTCCCTCCTCCACAACGATCCAACCGACGAAGGCATCATCGACACACCGTTCGGTCCGTATCGCTGGCGAACCACGCTGCAACCGAGGGGATCGAGCCGGAGCTTGATCGATGCCGCGGTCAGCGTGGAATGGAACGACGGGGCGTATCGACTGGTCACGACCCTTTATCGGCCTGATGGCGAGCTGCGTCGCACCGCCACCCGTTCACTTGTCGCCAGCGTGGGCGGAAAATGAGACAGCGGACTGCGCGCGGGCGAACCGGCAGCGCTCGCAGGCGCGTCCGCGGGGGATTCACGCTGGTCGAGCTTCTGGTCACCCTCGTCATCGCGGGGATGACCGCGACCGCGGCGATGGCGATCGTCGCGTTGGTGACGGATGTGCGCGAAGGACTGCGGCGGGGCGGCGACGAGATGATGAGCGCGTATGCCGCGCGAGAGACCATCGGCGCATGGCTGCGTGCCGCGAGCCTGTCGCCGGCGCCGGAGCCGTTCGTTGGCGTCGCCGGGCGAGAGGGAGCGCTCCCACGCGACCAGATGTACTTCGATGTGAGCGACGCGGGAGTACTTCACTCCGGGCCGCACCGCGTGCACCTCTGGTGCGCGCAGTCGGAGAAGGATGGGGAGTGGGCGCTGTACGCGGAGCTGCTGCCTCGGCGCGGCAACGCGCGCGCGGAGACCTTGCTCGTGGCGCCGCGCGTGGCCGGTCTGGCGGCGCGGTATCGCGGGCGCAGCCGCGGCGGAGAAGCGTGGCGCGACTGGTGGAGTGCCGGCGATACCCTGCCCATCGCGGTAGAGTTGCGCCTCCTTGCACAGTCTGGAGCCACGCTGCAGCCCATACTGCGCGAGGCGCTGGTCGTGCGCCTGGCGTGGGAGGGCACACCATGAGCCGGCGAGCGGCGCGTCCCGGGTTCGCGCTGTTGGCGGTGCTCTGGATGCTGGCGATGTTGGGAGCGGTCGCGTTCGAGGTGCACCTGCTGTCGCGCGCCTCGCGCCAGGCGGCGACGCATTCCCGTTCACTCGTGCGTGCACGGTGGGCCGCCCACGGCGTGCTCGCGCGCGCTGTCGAGGCGCTGGACGCACGGCTCGTCGCTGACGCCAGTGGCGCCATGCTCACCAGCTCGGGGGACACCCTTCTCGCCATTGCACCGGCTGCACTGGAGGGCGTCACCGCCGGCGCGTCAGTGATCGACGCGCGCGCCCGCCTGCACCTCAACCTTGCGACCGATGGCGAGTTGCGACGACTCGCGGAGGCCGAAGGGCTGGTAGCCGAGGATGCCGAATCGTGGGCCGATGCCGTCGTGGACTATCGTGATGCGGACGACCTTCGTCATGCCCGCGGAGCGGAAGCCGACACCTATCGCGCTGCCGGCTCGAGTGCCCGTCCCCGGAACGCACCGTTCGACGACGTCGATGAGTTGCGCGCCGTTTACGGAATGAGCGCGCTGCTCACTACGCGCCTCGCGGGACGACTGACCGTTACCGGCGACGGGAGGATCAACGTGAACGCCGCGCCGGCATCCGTGCTCCGCACCATCCCCTTCATCGACGAGCCGGCCGCGGCGGCGATCGTGGCGCGGCGGCAGCGTGCGCCGTTCACGAACGGCTACGATCTGGCGCTCTCGCTGCCCAATCCTGCCCGGCAGCGAGTAACCGAACGCATGGCGGAGCTGCTCGAGCGCATCGCGTTCAGTGCCCGGGACGTCGAGCTCGTAGCGGTTGCTGAGGCCGATGGAGGACGAGTGGAGCTGCGCGCGACACTTACGCTGGCGGGCGGCTCCCGCGTCGTCCCGCGCCAGGTTGTGGAACGTTGATGACGGCTGCCTGCATGCAGGCACCGGACTGAGCGAGCGCCTTTCGATTCACGGCCACTACTGGCAGTGTTCGGTCGACACCGCGGACAACTCCGCCCTTCCCCTACATTCGGTCGGGCGGGTCGTCCGGCTACGCGCCGGTCGCGCGAGGCGTCATCGCCCGCCTAGCGCGACCTCGCGTTCCAGCGCCGCCGCCCGGGTGACGAGTCGCACGCCACGCCGCGGCGTGTACGACGCGCGAGGGGCTGGAAGCTGCAGGGCGTTGTTCGACGGCTCGTGCCTGTCCGCCCCGCGCATCACGGCGATCTCGAGATCCGCCGCGCCGTCGCACCGGGCGGCGTCGTCCACGCCGTACTCCTGGAGCTTTCGCCGCAAGGTATTGCGATGAATGCCCAGCAGCTCCGCGACCAGGCCGTGTTGGCCATTGCAGAGCGCGATCGCGCGGAGGATGTGCGACCGCACCACTTCGTCAAGCGGAAGCAGTGCCGACTTGTCCGCCGTCTGCCCTCCGAACGCGGAAGACACCACACGTGTGGGAAAATGGCCGGGCATGAGCACCGGACCATCGGCGAGGAGCACGGCGCGCTCGATGACGTTGCGCAGTTGGCGCACGTTGCCCGGCCACGGGTGGCGACGCAGCACCGCCACACTCTCCTCGGCTATCCCCTGCACCGGACGGCCATGCTCGGCCGCGAAATGGCCGACGAAGTATTCGGCGAGCATGCGGATGTCGTCGCCGCGTTCCCTGAGGGGAGGCAGTGAGAGCTCCACTACGGCGAGCCGGTGGTAGAGGTCCGATCGGAACCGCCCGTTGGCGATCTCTTGTTCCAGCTCGCAATTGGTCGCGGCGATGACGCGTACATCGATGGGAATCGTCATCTCGCCGCCGACACGCTCCACCTCGCGTTCCTGGAGGCAGCGAAGGATCTTCGCCTGCAGCCCCAGGGTCATGTCGCCGATTTCATCGAGAAACAGGGTACCGCCCGACGCCCGTTCGAACCGGCCGATCCGGCGCGCGACCGCACCCGTGAACGCGCCGCGCTCAACGCCGAACAGCTCGCTTTCCAGAAGGTTTTCCGGGATCGCTGCACAGTTCACGGCGACGTACGGTCCGTTCGCGCGGGTGCTGTGCTCGTGAATGAGGCGGGCGAGGCATTCCTTGCCCGTGCCGCTCTCGCCGGTGATCAGCACGCTCGCCGAGGTGGGCGCGACGCGGGCGGCGGTCATGAGCGCGGCCAGCATTCCCGCGCTTTCCCCCACGAATGGCGCCACGGAAGGACGCAGCGACAGCACCGGTGCGTTCGCGCGGCCTTCCGTGGAGCGACAGCGCACGAGCAACTCGCGCATCGCCACGGGCGGCGGCGGAAAGGGCAACACATCGAAGGCGCCCTGCTTGAGCGACTCCACCATCAGGGTGAGCGACATGTTGCGCGCGAGCGCCACGACGCGCGTCTGCTTGGCGATGCGTGGCAGCAATTCCTGCAGGAGCACCGGGTCGCTCCCGACTTCCAGCAGCATCAGTGACCATCGATGCTCACGAAGTCGCGCCAGCCCTTCGGCAATGGAGGAAACGACAGTCAGTTCCGTAACGCCTGGCTCAGCGGCGAACCGAGTAAGGACATCGGCGTCCGTACAAACGGCGAGGACTCGCATGTTCACGGTTTCGAAGGGGCGCGCGTGTGTGGGCACGCGCTGTTCGCGGCATCGCGACCTTCCAGACTTCAACCGAGCAGAACAACTTTCTTTTTCGAACGTTTCAAACGGGAGACGACAGTACCGATCTGTGACTGAGTGCGCAAGAACCATGTGCGCCAAGTCACAATGACCGGTCATTTTGACTCAAATTTTGCATGCGTTTAACCGCGATGAGTGCGGCTAGACGCATGAAGGTCGGCAAATGAACGGTTAGATCTCGGTGCGGTCGAGCAGCATCGCTGCGCGGCAGAGCCGCGCAGCGATGTCGCGACTTACTTTTTCGAAAGCGTCACCACGACTGAGCCGTTCAGGGTTCCGCTGAAGTCCTTGCCGCTTACCGATCCGACGATGGGCTGGGGCAGATTCACCCCGTCGAACAGGTTGAGATAGACCTGCCCCTTGTTCTCGATTCCTTCGGCAGCGTAGCGGGTGAGTATGCCGGCAGCGTTCGTGACTTCCATACTTCCCGAGACCCGGCTGCCCGACTCCACCAGTGTGGCAGTCGCGGCGGCGCCAACACCGGCCGAGCCGGTCCAGCTGCCGGTCATGATACCGACATTGGCGCCCCGCGCAGCGACATTATCGACCACGTCGAGTGAGGATGGTTGGGCGGGGGTCTCGGAGCAGCCAACAAGGGCGGCCGCAACGATCAGGAGACCAAGCGATGGAATTCTTGCGATTCTGGGCATGTGCGCGTTGGGTAGAGGGTGATGCATTTGGTGCAGGCAAACAGATGGCCACCGAGAGGCCCCCCTAGGCCCACCACGCATCCATTGCTCGCTACATCACTTACGCAAAATGCACCACAGTTATCCACATGCGCGCATGAACCAGAATGGTGCATCACGCTACCAGGTTGTGGTGAGAACCGGTGCATGAACTGTAGGTGCACACGCCCGCCGGCCGACCTCGCCGTGCATCGGCGTACCATCGCGTGCACCGGTCGAGGAAACGCGCTACCCCAGTTTCCAGCGCGTCCCCCCGCCCGCGTCCTCCACCTGCACCCCTCTGCCCTTCAGCTCGTCGCGGATCCGGTCCGACTCGGCAAAATCCCGCCGGATCCGCGCGTCCCGCCGCGCCGCGATCCGATCCTCGATCCAGCGCACGAGTTCGGCATCCGCTTTCACGGCCTCGGGCACGATGTCGAGCACCCTATCGATCCGATCGAACGCCTCCCGCGCCCGCTCCACCGCCTCGCGGTCTTGCCCCCTCCGGTCGAGCTCGGCATTCCCCTTTCGAATGAAGTCGAACAGCGCCGCCAGCGCCTCTGGGGCGTTCAGGTCGTCGAACAGGGCCTCCCGCACCAGTCCGAGGGCCTCGTCCGCGGCATGCGCGAGTCCGGCCGTACCTCCTCGCTCGAGCGTCGCCGGATCACGCAGACGCCTCGCGAACTCCCCGACCCGCCGCACCGCCTCGGTGGACGCGTCGAGCGCCTGATCGGACAAATTCAGTTCCTTGCGGTAATGCGTGTTGTACACGAAATGCCGCACGGCCGCTGACGAGATTCCAGCTTCCCGCAATCCCTCCACCGTGAACACATTCCCGACCCGCTTGGCCATCTTCGCGCCATCGGTGAGCAAAAAGGCGCCGTGCGACCAGACGCGGGCAAACGTCTTTCCCGTCGCCGCCTCGCTCTGAGCGATCTCGTCTTCGTGATGAGGAAAGATCAGGTCGATACCGCCGCAATGAAGGTCGAGCGTCTCTCCGAGCAGCTGCATCGCCATCGCCGAGCACTCCAGATGCCACCCGGGACGGCCGCGTCCCCACGGCGAGTCCCACGCCGCGCCAGTCGCTTCGTCCTCCGGCTTCGCGGCCTTCCAGAGCGCGAAGTCCTGCGCGTTTTCCTTCGTGTACTCGTCCTGCAGCACGCGTGCCCCACTCCGGATTTCGCGCGTGTCGAGGCGAGACAGCTTTCCGTATGACGGAAATCGGGCGATGGCGAAGTACACGGACCCATCGTCGGCCTGATACGCGACGCCGCGTTCGACGAGCGTGCCTACGAGCGCGAGCATCTCCGGTATGAACGCGGTCGCCTTCGGGTATGCCTCGGCCTGCTGGATCCGCAGGAACTCGCGATCGCGGTGAAAGATCTCGATCACCGGTTCCGTCACCTCGGTGATCGTCCGTCCCTGCTCCTGCGCGCGCTTGATGATCTTGTCATCCACATCGGTCAGGTTCATCACCTGATGCACGGACCACCCGCGCAGCGCGAGCGCGCGCCGCATGAGATCCTCGAACAGAAAGGTACGAAAATTCCCCAGGTGGGCCGGGTTGTACACCGTCGGTCCGCACGTGTACATGCGAACGACCCGTCCGTCAGCAGGCGCGAAGGGCTCGACCTGCCGCGTGAGGGTGTTGTAGAGCCGGAAATCGGACATCGGGACGGGAAGCGGGGCGCGGAGAACCAGTCGATGGCGAACGTGCAGCTTTGGGAAGCTACGCGATGGATGGTGCGACCGGCACGACTGCCGGTCCAGCCGGCGCGGCGAGTGGTACGACGTCGGCAGCATCCAGCGATTCCTTGATGCGCCTCCGCAAGTCGCGCGCGACGTCGTCTCGACGATAGGGATCGACGCGGGCGACGGTGCGCAGCGTGACGGTGCCCGTGCCGAGCTTCTCGAGTCCCATCACCCTTGGCGGATCGAGAAGCGCGTCGGCCCATGCGGGGTCAGCGCCGAGGGAGTCTGCGGCGCGCTGCACGGCGACGAGCGCCCGATCGCTGTCGCGCCACGCGATCTCGGAGTCCACGGCGACACGACCCCACGATCTCGTGAGATTGGTGACCTGCGCGATCTGCCCATTGGGAATGATGTGCAACGCACCCGTCGAATCGCGAAGGTAGACCAGACGCAGGGTGATGTTCTCGACCGTGCCCTCCACCGTTCCAATCCGGATGACGTCGCCGAGCGCGAACTGGTGCTCGAGCTGCAGAAAGAATCCGGTGACGAAATCGCGGACGAGGCTCTGCGACCCGAACGAGACCGCCAGCCCGACGACGCCCGCGCTGGCGAGCAGGGGCGAGATGTTGAAGTCGAGCTGGTCCAGGAGCATGAGCAGGCCGACAATCGTGAGCAGGGCTCGTCCCGCGCTGCGCACGAGCTTGGCCGACGTTCTCGCCCGTTGCTCGCGCGCAGTGTGCAACCCGTCGTGGCCATCGTCGCCCCACCGCTCGATTCGACGCGCGACGAGCCGGATGATCAGCCATGCCGCGACGAGCGAGAGGAGCACGCCACCCACATCGATGCCCTTGCCGAGTGCGTAGTCGACGCCGTTTTCACGCCATTCCGCGGTACTTCGCGGCCGGCCGAGCTCCAGCTGAGCAGCGGACTTCTTTTTTTGCAGAACGATGACAAGCATCGCGGCAAGCTAGGCGCATACGGGGCGCATGGTCAACGGATCGCGAAGGCCGGCGCATCATGGCACACGCCTGGTTCAGCGACGCGCCGGCGCCACCCGACATGTCCCGACTCGGGTGCCACGACGCGCCCGCCGCGCAGGAGTAGCACGCGGTCGACGTACGCCGTCAGCGCGTGCAGTTCGCGGCCGAAAAGCAGTGCGGCGCGCGGCGGCGATCGCAGATTCGTGTTGTCCATGGCCCAGCCGTCGTCTAGCAGCAGCACGGGAGCGGCGGGTTCGTGGACCATTCTCACGAATCCGGTATCTGGTCGACGCAGGCCACAGATGCAGTGGAGCAATGTGGTCTTGCCGGCGCCCGGACCTCCGATGATACCGACGCGCTCCCCATGCGCGACGGAGAAAGTCACGCCGCGCAACACGGACACGCGCGCCGAGCAGCCTCGCACGCCGGCGACGTAGCCTTTCCAGAGACCGCGAACCTCGAGCGCGGGAGTCACGCAGGGAGACTCGCCTCGGGCATCGCCCGCCGCATCACCGGCGCGCTTCGTCCCGGACGAAACGCGCGCACACTCGCGCCGCGATCAGCGCGGGCGCGACTGGTGGAACCGGGCGATCGCGTCGACGACTGGCGCGGGGCTGAACCGCACCGGGTCGGTCGTGGGCAGCCCTGTTTCGCGCTGGACCTCATCCACCACACGGCGTGCGGCCGCGTCGTCGAGGTCGTACGTGTTGAGGGCCACGCCGATGACGGGGGCGGGACGAAGGGGCGCGGCCGCTGCTTCGCTCATCCTGATGAAGTCGACGAGCGGCGGAATCTTCACCCACTCGCAGCGGTTGATCGCCGTGCGTCCCGGCTGCGCGCACATGATCTGTGCGTGAGGCAGCGCTCCGTGCAGCAGGCCGTACGTCACACCCGAGTAGCTGGGGTGGATGATGGAGCCCTGGCCTTCCACGAGGACGAGATCCGAGTCCGCCGCGCACTCGAGCACGAGCGATTCGGCTGCGCCGGCAATGAAGTCGGCAACGACCGCATCCACGCCGATGCCACGTCCCTCGATGAGGATGCCGGTCTGCCCCGTGGCGGCGAAGCTCGTGCGAATCCCCCGCGCGCGCAGGTGGCCGAGGAGCTGCAGCTGCGTCGTCATCTTGCCGATGTTGCAGTCCGTGCCCACGGTGAGGATCACCGTGGCATCGATCTCTCGCACGCGACCATTGGCGACATCCAGCCTGGCCGGGGGGCGTCGCAGGTCATGAATGGCGACATCGTGCGTCACGGCGAGTGCGGCGAGCTCCGGGATGTCGCTGATGAACGTGTGCAGTCCGCTCCAGATCTCCAACCGTCGCTCGATCGAGCGCGCGATGAGCTGGATCCAGTCGGCGGGCAGCTGCCCTCCCGCGGGCGCGATACCGATCAGCAGCGCCGTGGGCGCGAGCGCGAGGCCGTCGTCGAGCGTCGCGACAACGGGAATGTCGCCGCCGAAGCCGAGCACTTGCTGCGCCGTTCGCCCGGCGTGTCCCCGGTCGAGCACCCCCACCACGCGGTCAGGCGTGTAGCGGATGCACGCGTTCGCGGTCTTGGAGGTTTCCGGCCCGAAATTGTCGTGCGCGAGAATCAGGTAACGCGGCGCCTTCGCCATGCGGAGTCGGAGGTCGGGCAATGGTCTGACGTCCGAGCGCCGGTCGGCGCTCGACGAACGCGCAATCTACGCCGAGGCGGCGATGGCGCGACGCTCGATGATGGAGATGACGTCGGGAAATCCCTTCGGCACCACCACGCCGCCCTCCGGCGCGGGAACGCGCAGCAGCATCGGTCGCTCGCGCGTCGTTCGCCGGAATCCCTGCCCTTCGTAGATGCGATTGAGCAGGATGCGGCGCACGATGACCATGAGCACGGCGAGGCCCGGCACCGCAACGAGAAGGCCCAACGGACCAAGCAGCTTCCCGATGATGAGCACGAAGACGATCGTGAGCACCGGTGGGAGGTCGACCTGTCGCTGCATGATGTACGGGGATACCACATTCCCCTCGATCAGGTGCACGACGATCCCCAGTCCGATGACCCACAGTGCCGCCTGGCCGCCATTCGGACCGGTGAGCACGAACAGCGCCGGGAGTGTGGTGGCGAGGAGGGTTCCGAAGAACGGAACGATGGTCGCCAGCCCGGTGAAGACTCCGAACGTGACGTAGTAGGGCACGCCCAGCAGATAGAGGCCGATCGCCGTCAGGGTGCCGAGGAACGTCATCGTGAGCAGCAGGCCCACGATGTAGGCCCGAAGCGAGCTCGCGCAATCCGACAGCACGTCGCGAACGAGCTCGCGATGAATCGGCGGAAACAAGGCGATCAGCCACTCGCGATACAGGGCGGGGTGCAGCGCGAGGTACAGCGCCATCACGACGACCGAAAACAGGCTCACGAGGACATTGACGAGGCTGAGCACCTTCGGCACGACGTTCCCGAATTGCCCGGAAACCTGCGTGTACACCGCGAGGAGAATGCGATGCTCGCCGGGTGTGTAGACCGATCGCAGCGCGGGCACCTTGGCCGCCATGCGGTCGATGGCCGATTCCCATCCGCCGATATACGCGGGGAGGACCTTGACGAGTTCCTGCGTCTGCGCGAGGAGCGGCGGTACGAGCACCCAGAACAGGAGCGCTACCCCACCGAAGGTGATGAGGATGGCGAGGATGAACGACAGGCGCTCGGGAAGTCGCGCGTGACGGTGCAACGCATCCGCCAGCGCGCCGAGATAGAGCGAGATCAGGATGCCGAGAAACAGCAGGATGAACACTTCCGCCACTCGGCCCGTGAGCCAGAGCAGCAGGAAGGTGAAGACGGTGGCGGTGAGGAGCGGCGCGAACTTGAACCGTGACGGTGCCTGAGCGCTCACTGCTTCTTCTCGTCGCCGGACCGGTCGATCTCTGCGCCGACGATCTCGTCATTCCGCGCGCCGGCGCCGAGCGCCTTGTTCGTCGTGGTACCGCCAGCGGACAGCATGCCCATCTTCTGCTTGAGGGCAAGGAGCTGTGTATCCACCGAGACGGTGTTGGCGCCCTTTTCCAGCTGCTTGAAATCGCGGTTGAGCGTATCGCCGGTGAACTCCTCCTCGATCTCCGCCGACGCCTTGATCTGGCGCTCGTTCGTCTCGATGCGCTCCTCCATCCGGGCGAACGCCTCGAACGCGCTTTTCTCGGACAGCGACGACATCGTATCGGCGATGCGTTGCTGCGCCTGCGCGCGACGCTGACGGGCGACGAGGAGGTTCTTCTTGCGCTTCGCTTCCTCGATCTTGTCGTTCAGATCACGGAGCGAGCCCTTGAGCTTCTCCGTCTCCATCCGGTGAGACTCCCACGTGTGTTCGAGCTGCGAGCCGTTGTTCAGGTGCTCGCCGTGCCGCACGAGCGCCTGCTTCGCCATGTCGTCGCGTCCCTCCTGCACGGCCAGCATGGCGCGGCGCTCCCAGTCCTGTGCCTGCTTGAACTCGGCGTCTGCCTGGTCGCGCAGACGCTTCTCGTCGGCGATCGCCGACGCGACCTGCTGCTTGGCCTTCACGAGCTGGCCCCGCATGTCCACGAGAATCTGCGTCAACATCTTCTCCGGATCCTCGGACTTCGAGATCAGGTCGTTGATGTTGGAGCGCATCAGCTGCGACAGACGATCGAAGATGCCCATTGGGTCAGCGTGCCTCGCGGTACGAGCCGAACTCGCGCAGGTGGGACGCGAGCGCGAGCGTCATGCTCTCGTAGCTCGCGAGAAATTCCTCGAAATCGAGCGCCGACAACTCGAGCGCTTCGGTCAACACGATCTGTTCGTCCTGCAATCCGTACGAGCCATGCAGGAGATCGGTGGCATTCAGTTCCAGCAGGCGCCGCGTGAGCGTCGCCGTCTGTGTGTCGTTCTTGGGCAGACTCATGACGTCGACCCGGAGCAACAGCACCGGCGGCGAGAAGTTCACCGCTACGGAGAGATCGCTGTCCGGACTTGGTCGCACGATCCAGAACCCGGACTCGACCTCGGAATAGGTCGCGCCGGTCGCGGAGAGTCGGACGAGAAAGCTCTCGATGTCGTCTTTCGTGAGCATCGGCACACCTGGCGGACTGGTTGCACTCCACTACGGCTACGGCACACCAGGCGTTTCACCGATGCGCGACGGATGGGCGCAAAGTACGGGCATGCCGGGTGGCTGGGAAGCGCGCAGCGTTGCCGCTGCGGTCCCTGAACAGTCCTTGGCATGCCACCGAGCCCCCCCCATTTCGCGGCGCGCGCATGACTGAGATCGACTGGAAGTCGGAGCTACGAAAGGTCGAGCGACAGTTCGAGGGCCTCCCACCGGAGCCCACGCCCGAGGAGCTTCGCTCATGGCGCCTGGCTGAGGAGCGTGAGCAGCGGCGACGGGAGGAAGTGAACGGCGCGGTCGGCGCGTGGACGCGATTCTTTCTCGTCGGGACGCTGGCGGGCTCGCTGTACTACTGGCCGTACGGGCGCGTCTGCGGGCCGGGTCTCTTCGGCTTCGTGGGCGCCGAAGCGCTGGTGGCTGTGGGGGGTGTGTGGGTCGCCGCGTACTCGTGGCGGCGCCGCGCGGCACGTCCGCACGCGGCCGGATTCGTGCTCGCGCTCGTGGGAGCGGGCCTGATCGGCATGGAGGTGCTTCCTCGCATCGGCTACGCGAGTGCGGATCCCTCCCGGACCGCCAGTTGGGCGTGCGCGCAGTAGGCGATCGCTCCTGACAGCGACGTCACGCCCGCTTGATCTGTACCAATCGCTCTTTCGCCAGCCGTCGTCCCGTGGGCGTTGCGGCAAGCCCGCCGCCGGCCGTCTCGCGGTACCGTACGTCCATCTCCTTGCCGATCTGTCCCATCACGTCGATCACTTCGTCAACGGGGATCTTGAACTCGACGCCCGCCATGGCGAGCTCGATGCCCGTGAGTGCGATGGCCGATCCGGTCGCGTTGCGAAACACGCAGGGCAGCTCGACGAGTCCACCCAACGGATCACACACGAGCCCGAGCGTGCCCTGCATGGCAAGCGCCGTGGCATGCCCGACCTGCGACGGCGAGCCTCCGAGCATTTCGGTGGCGGCGCCGGCAGCCATCGCCGCGGCGGAGCCGGTTTCCGCCTGACACCCGCCCTCAGCACCCGATAGCGACGCGCGCTCGGCGATCACGGCGCCGATTAATCCCGCCACGGCCAGAGCGCTGACGAGTGCGTCGTCGCCGATACCGCGTGCGTCGGCAATCCCGGTGAGCACGGCTGGCAGCACGCCGGCCCCACCCGCGGTGGGTGCTGCGACGATGACCCCCATCGCCGCGTTGACCTCCTGTACGGCGAGTGCCCGTGCGAGGATGTCGCGGAACGGCGTGCCCGCGAGCGGACCCGGCGGGCCGAGGCGCAGCTTCGCGGCATCGCCTCCGACGAGACCCGACGCGGAGTACAGATCCCCGACCATGCCCTGCGCCACCGCGCCACGCATGACATCGAGGGCGCGCTTCAGCGCTGACCGAATGTCCGCGACGGTTCGTCCCTGATCGGCGCTCTCGGTGTCGAGCGCAAGCTGGCCGAGGGTGATGCCCCGTGCTTCGGCATCGCCGATGGCCTCGCCAAGGGATTTGTACATCAGGCACTCACCTTGTCGAGGCGGAAGGCCCAGCGCACCCAGGGCAGTGCGCGGATCTCGTCGCGGACCTCCTCGGTGGGCACGTCGTCGATCTCGATCACCATGAACGCATCGCC
>JBDSSY010000022.1:0-3391 GCA_039928585.1 Gemmatimonadaceae bacterium
CCGCGCCGCGATGCGGAATCATCGGCTGCGTCATCGCCGCGAGCACGGGCGTGCGCACCTCGGTGGGGCCCGGAAAGAAGAAGGTGCCGTTCGGCAGCAGCGGTGCGGTCATGCGAGCACGAGGTCGATGAGCTGGTCGAATGAGTCGATCACGAGGTCCGCTTCGTTCACGATGGCGTCTCGACGGACGAAGCCGGTGAACGCAGCGAATGCGTCCACGGCGGGGCGCATCGCAAGGTCGGTGGCGCCATCACCCACGGCAAGGATGCGCCGAGGCAGCGCGAGCAATGTCACGAGCGACCGCTTGCCCGCGGCGGTGGTGAGCGGCGACGACGTGTCATGACCCGCATAGCGGCCATCGGGCGCGAACCGCACCGACACGGCGTGCACGTCGCTGGCCTGAATGCCGAGTGACGTCGCCATCGGCACGATCGCCTCGCGCACGCCACCGCTCACGAGCACCACGCGCCGTCCCGCCTCGCGAAGCACCCCGAGCGCGCGCGCGACGCCGGGCGCGAGCGCGGCGACGTAGGCGTCCGTCAACGCATCGATGTCATCACTCGTCGGATCGACGAGCGTGAGGCGTTCACCGTACACGGCGTCCAGCGCGACCTCGCCCCGCATGGCGCGGTCGGTGAGCTCGGCCACGCGCACTCCGATCTCCGTGCCCTTGCGATCCGCCAGCCAGTCGATGCCTTCCACGCCACAGAGCGTGGAATCGACGTCGAGCACCACGCTCGCGTAGCCGCGGCTCTCCGCAGGGTTCACAGCACGTTGCCGGGCGCGAGAATGCCGGCGGGATCGAGCTCGCGCTTCACCGCCTGCATCGCGCGCACCTGCAGCGGCGACATCTGCAGCGGCAGCCATTTGCGCTTCAGCTTCCCGATGCCGTGCTCCGCCGCCACCGTGCCGCCAAGCGCGATCACCTCGCGCAACGTGGCCGCCACGACGAGCTCGATGCGCGCGAGCTCGTCCGCATCGTGCGCGATGAAGTTCTGATGCGGATGGCCGTTGCCGGCGTGGCCATACGTCACGGCCTGGGGCACCCCGGCCTCGTCCGCCAACGCCCGCGCCCGCGTGATGGCCTGCGCGAGATGCGCGTACGGAACGGCCCAGTCGGTGGATACCTTGCGGCCGCCGTGCGCCCGCCGCGATGCACCGCGCTCGTTCATGTGCGCCGGTACGGCATGACGCACCCGTCGCGCCTCGCGCAACGCGGTCTCTCCCTCGTACACGCGGACGTCGTCCACCAGCGCGCCGTGCGACTCGGCCATCGCCAGCCATTCGTCGAGCGCGAGCTCCATACCTGCCGGTGGCACCTCCTCCACATAGACGAACGCCGTGGCCGACGACGCCCAGTCACCAGCGCCCTCCGCCTCGCGCGCGATCGCCAGCGCGAGCGCATCGAAGAACTCGATGCAGCGTGCATGCACGCCGCGATTCTCCCGCGCCGACACGACAAAGCGCAACGCATCCCGCTCGGTCGCGAATGGAATGGCGAGTCCTACCACCTGCTCCGGCAACGGCAGCAGCGCGAGCTCCACCTCCACCACGATGCCGAGCGTGCCCTCGCTGCCCACGAACAAGTCGACGGGGTCGTGCGCCATGGCATAGCCCACCGTGTTCTTCTCGAGTGCCGTGCGACGCAACTCCACGAGCGATCCGTCCGCGAGCGCGACGCGCAACGCACGCACGTGCGGCCGCGTGGCGCCATACCGCAGGCTCCGTGCACCCGACGCATTGCACGCCACCGCGCCGCCGACCGTGCACTCCTCTTCGCTCGTGGGGTCCGGGGCGAGGAGCAGGTCGTGGGCGGCACAGGCACGCTTGAGCTCACCCACCAACACGCCGGGCTCGACGCGCGCGATGCGCGCCACGGGATCGATGTCGATCACGCGCTGCATGGCACGCAGCGAGAGGACGATGCCTCGGTCGGTGATCGACGCGCCGGTGGTGCTCGTCTGGCTGCCTGCCGCCGTCACCGGCGTTCCCGCCGACGTCGCCTCCGCCAGCAGCGCGGCCACTTCGTCGGCGCTCGTCGGGCGCGCGATGCCCTCCGGCAGCATGACGAGCCCCGAGGCGTCAGCGGAATACGCGCGACGGATCTCCTCGTCCTGGGTGATGCCGGTCAGCACGGTAGCAGTCACTACGCGCCGCGAAAGTGCACGACGGTCGCCGAGCTCACGTCGGGCAGCTTGAGCAACGCATCGCGCACGCCGGGGCCGACCGCACCGTCCACGCTGATGGCCGCGAGCGCTTCGCCGCCCTGCGCCAGCCGCGCCTGGTGGTACTCGGCGATGTTGACCCCACTGTCGCCCAGCAGGGTGCCGACGCGACCGATCACCCCCGGCACGTCGTTGTTGGTGAGAATGATCAGCGTGTCGCGCGGTGTCACGTCGATGTGGAACCCGCCGATGCGCGTCAGTCGCCCGGTCGAGCCCTCCGGTGCCGCGCCGGCCACCGCGAGTTCCTGCATGCCTCCGCTGAGGCTCACCTGCAGCCCCGCCATGCCGAGCGACGACGACTCGGAGCACGACAACTCGATGCCGCGCGCCTCGGCCAGTGCCCGCGCATTGATGAGGTTCAGTCGCTCCACGTCCGTCGTCCCTTCGAGCACGCCGGCGGCGGCCGACGCCAGCAGTGCGTTCGCGGCGCCGGCCAGCTCTGGACCCACCCGCAGCGACAGTCGCTGGATGGCGCGCGCGCCACGATCGGCGAGAATCGCCCGCGCCACTGCGGCGGCGCGCCTCGCGACATGCAGTGCCGGCTGCAGGTCGCGCCAGCCTCCCGTACCCGCGCCGGCCACGTTGATGGAGCGCGAGAGTTCGCCGTGCAGCAATGCGTCACGCACCGCGGCGCAGGCGTCCACGGCGACGTTGCGTTGGGCTTCGGCACTCGACGCGCCGATGTGCGGCGTGAGAAAGGCGTTCGGTGCGCGCCGGAGGGCGCTGTCCGCCGCGAGTGGTTCCCTGGTGAACGCATCCACCACCGCTCCACGAAGCTGTCCGCTCTCGAGCGCCGCAACCAGCGCCGTCTCCTCGACGATGCCGCCTCGCGCCATGTTCACTACCACCGCGCCGCTTTTCATCCGCGAGAGCTCGCGCTTGCCGATCATCCCTTCCGTTTCCTCGGTGAGCGGCGTGTGCACCGTCACCACGTCGGCCGTGTCCAGGCCCTCCTCAAGCGTGGCCAGACGCCGCACTTTCAGCGCACGAAACCGCTCGTCGCTCACGTAGGGATCGAACGCGGTCACGTCCATGCCGAACGCGAGCGCGCGCGATGCGACCTCGCCGCCGATGCGCCCGAGCCCGACGATCAACAGCGATTTTCCCTTCAGCTCGGTGCCCAGCAGCTTCGACCGGTCCCACTTGCCGTCGCGCATCGACGTCGC
>JBDSSY010000023.1:0-7177 GCA_039928585.1 Gemmatimonadaceae bacterium
CCACACGGCGAAGTCAGGGGCGGCATAGCATATCAAAACGTTGTTCGTAAAGCGCTTACCGGCTTCCACCTCACGCAGTTTCTCCCATCGTTCTTCGCGATGTAGAGCGCCTTGTCCGCTCCCGGGAAAAGTCGGTCGCGTCCGGTCACGGATTCCGGATACGTCGCCACACCGAAGGACGCGGTCACCGAGATCTCCGCCCCCGCGTGCCTCACCACGGTCGCCTCGATGCGGCCGCGCAACCGCTCCGCGATCTCGACCGCGTGCGCCGTGTCCGTGTGTGCAAGCAGCATCGCGATCTCCTCGCCGCCATAGCGCACGCAGACGTCCTCGGAACGCACACCCTCCTGGAGGATGCGCGCCACGTGCTTGAGCACGGCATCACCAGCCTCGTGTCCCCACGTATCGTTCACCCGCTTGAAGTGGTCGATGTCCACGAGCACCAGCGAGACGGCCTGACCGGAGCGATCGGCATCGGCCAACGTCCGCTGTAGCTGCTCGCCGAAATGCATGCGGTTGAATAGCCCCGTCAAGGCATCGGTGCGCGACCGACGATCGACCTCCTGATATGACCACACGAGCTCGAGCGAGCTCGCCACCACCGCCGTCAGCACGGCGATCGGGCGGCACTCCTCGAGGGTCAATCCGTTCGGCGCATCGGCTTCGATCACCAGTGCGCCAAGTACTCGATCGTCGCGTACCAGCGGTACGATGGCCACGGATGCGGGGTCACGAACCACTCGCTCGAGCCCGTAGAGCGCCTGACCGGTCGCCACACCGCGCGCATCCTCCAGCACCTGCGGCACCCCGGCGCGGCATGCATCGGCGACGAGGCTCGTCCGGGAGAGCGCGTGCGCTCCCGCCTCGTCCGAGCCGCTCACTTTCGCCACGGGCAGGCCTGTGCCGGTCGTTGCGTAGTGCACCTCTCCGCTGTCCGACTCGGCGTACCACCTCACCAGGACGGCGCCCCGACCGCCTGACAGGTCCACCGCAGTCTCGCACAGCGCCTGGGCCAGGCCCTCGCCGCTCTGGCCGCCCTGCAACCGCTGCACGGCATCGAGCAGCGCCTGGCTCTGGCGCATGTGCCGCCCATACATGAATCGGACACGGACGAGATCCTGGAACGCGGCGAGTTGAGCCGCCATGCGAGGCATCCACTCCTTCAGCGCCGGACGAGCCAGTCCCAGTCCAGCACGATGCGTGAGCGTGAGGACGCCCAGCATCGTGTCGCTCTGGGTCACGCACGCCGCGCCCACCAGGACCGACGCCTCCTTCCCCACCAGCTGGATCACGCCCGTCTCGGCAGACCATTGCACCAACGGACCCCATTCGTCGAAATCGAAGTACGCCGGCGCAGGACCTTCGGTCGACCAGTCCGCGGGAATGAGGGCGTCTCGCTCGTCATTCCAGTGCCAGAACACTGCCTCCTCTGCCCCGGCGACATCACGGAAATCGGCGAGCAGAAGCGCGAGCAGGTCGCGATAGTGATCCACCTCGTCCGCCTCGAACTTGCGCCGCTCCTCTCGACGCAGCGCGGATGCACCGACGGCGCGCTGCTCATGCGCGTCCTCGACGAGCGGCATGTCCTCGTGTCCGAGCTGAGTGCGGGCGGCGGCGAGGTCGATTCGCAGGCGCCGAGAGGTGCGCACGGCGGCGACGGCCGCCGCGATGGCGGCGAGCGCGGAAGCAACGGCCGCCTGAAGCAGCATTGGCAACGTGGCGGCGGGTTCGGGATCCACTGCGCCCACGCGTCGGCGCGGACGACGAAACGTATTCGCTAGTGCAGGATGCGCGCGGCAGCGACGGCCGCCCCGAAGCCGTTGTCGATGTTCACGACCGTGACGCCGGCGGCACAACAGTTCAACATCGTCAGCAATGGCGCGAGCCCGTGAAAGGCCGCGCCATATCCCACACTCGTCGGCACGGCGATGACCGGGACACGCACCAGACCGCCCACGACGGAGGCAAGGGCCCCGTCCATTCCAGCCACGACGATGACGACCCCGGCGTCCTCCAGCGTTCGTCGCTGCGAGAGCAGCCGATGAATTCCGGCGACACCCACGTCCGTGAGCCGCTCCGCCCGGCATCCCATGGCATCGAGGGTCACTGCCGCTTCTTCCGCCACGGACAGGTCGCTCGTGCCCGCCGTGATGACGAGCACGGTCGCGTTGGCGACGGGCGACGCGACGGAAGGCCGCAGGAAGGCCGTGCGGGCGACAGTGTTGCACTCGATGCCGGGCATCGCGTCGAGCAGCAGCGCCACGGCATCCGGTGCCACGCGCGTGACGAGCACTCCGTCTCCCCGCTCGGCAATGCGCGTCGCGATCGCGACCACCTGCTCGGCCGACTTGCCTCCGCCGAACACGACCTCGGGAAACCCCTGCCGCAGCGCGCGGTGATGATCGATCGTCGCGAACCCGAGTGATTCGGTGGAGTCGAGGACCAGAGCATCCAGCGCATGCTCCGGATCGAGCGTGCCATCCGCGACCTGCGTGAGCAGATCGCGGGCGCGGTCACGCTTCATGCCGCGTCGGCGGTGACGTCGTCATCCCCAGCGTGCGATGTCTCCGCGTCCGACACGTCGTCGCGCCCCGACTGCGCGAGGTATTCGGCGAAAATCCCTTCGACTTCGCTGAACGAAGTGACGGCGTAAAGCTTCTTCCGGAGCTCGGCCCCACCGTGCAGGCCCTTCGCGTACCAGCCGAGATGCTTGCGAAACTCGATTGCCGCGCCCCGAGGATCGGTCTCGTACGCCACCACCTTTCGCGCATGGTCCAGTGCGATGGCGAATCGCTCGGCAACCGTCGGCGCCGGCCGCTTCGGCCCGCCCGCCAGCAGATCCTTCACCTGGTGGAAGATCCACGGCTGCCCGTAGGAGCCACGCGCGATCATGATGCCGGCGCAGTTCGTCTGCTCGCGCATGCGCACCGCATCCTCCGCCGTCTTGATGTCGCCGTTGCCGAGCACGGGAATATCGACGGCGTCCACCACCGCGGCGATCTCGTCCCAGCGTGCATGACCCGAGTACATCTGCGTGCGCGTTCGCGGATGCAGCGCGATCACGCGAGCGCCCGCCTCCTGGCATCGGAGCGCGATCGTCACGGGGTCCCGCATCTCCTCGCTCCAGCCACTGCGGATCTTGCACGTGACGGGCAAATGCGTGGACGACGACACGGCGCGAATGACCTGCTGCACGAGGTCGAGATCGCGCAGGCATCCGGAGCCGCCATTGCGACGCACGACCTTCTTCACCGGGCACCCGAAATTGATGTCGATGAACTCCGGCTGAAATACGTCCGATACGAAGCGAGCCGCCTCGCCCATCGCCACGGGATCAGCGCCGAATATCTGCACACCGATCGGCCGCTCACCCGGTCCGAAGGACAGCTTGTGGAGCGTCGCCTCATTCTCGCGCCGAATGCCCTCGGCCGAGAGAAACTCCGTGACCACGACGTCGGCGCCATGCTCGTGGCACAGCTGTCGAAACGGCGACTCCGACACGCCCGCCATGGGCGCCAGATAGAGGGGAACGGACGCCTGGAGCGGGAACGGAAACGGCATCGTCAAAAGTTATCGTGGCGTGGAACTCCAAGCAACGTCGACGTTTGACAAGCACACGCGCGCCCGGGTAGTTTCCGCGCTTCCACACGATGCCACCCGGCTGATGGCAGCCGAGCAGCGACCAGCACTGACCAGCACGGGATCTGCCGAGATGGAACTGCGCGAGTTCTTCAGCGAAGATGCGATCAAGCTCGAGCTCGAGGGTGAGACGAAGGACGACATCCTCAAGGAACTCATCGCCCTCCTCGGTCTGGACGAGAAATCGGAGGGCATGCTGTACAAGATGCTCAAGCGCCGCGAGAATCTCGGCTCCACCGGCATCGGCCGTGGGATCGCCATTCCCCACTGCCGGTCGCTTGTCGTCAACAAGTTGCGCGTGGCGTTTGGACGCAAGCCGCACGGGGTCGACTTCAAGGCGATCGACGAGAAGACGGTGAATTTCTTCTTTCTCATCGTCGCGCCGCCGCTCGAGGTGTCGAACCAGTACCTGCCCGTGCTCGGCAAGATCGCGCAGTTCTCGAAGGAGCCGGACGTGCCCCAACGGCTACTGGGCCTCACCGAGCCTAGGCAGTTTCTCGAACTGCTGAAGGAAAAGGGCGTGTAGGGCGTTCACGCCGCGCCGCGAGTGACGAAGGGCGCGCCGAGCTACGCCGGCGTGCCCTCGTTGCATGCGCGCGTGCGCTTGGCGAGCACGAAGTGGACGACGAAGCCGGCGAGCACGGGAAGCTGGACGAGGAGGAGTAGCGGCGTGCTCGTCGTGAATCGACGGACGAGCGTGAGCGAGAGCGCGAGGAATAGCACGGCGTGAAGGTGCAACGCGAACGCGAGATGTTGCGGATACCGGCGCCAATTCTTCCAGTGCACGAGCGCGACGAGGGAGGCAAAGAAGGGAACGAGCACGAACAACGTTTTGGGAATGGCGGAAGCGAGTTGAGTGGCGAGCTCGCCGCGATGACGCATCGCATTCGCTACGTGACCGCCCAGGACCCGTCCCACCCAGCGGAGCACGACAGTTGAGACAGATCACTCCCACTCGATGGTCGCCGGCGGCTTGGAGCTGACGTCGTACACGACGCGGTTCACGCCATCCACCTCGCGGATGATGCGATTGGAAATGCGCGCCATCACATCGTACGGGAATGGGTACCAGTCAGCGGTCATGCCGTCGGTGCTCGTCACGGCGCGAAGTGCGACGACGTTGTCGTACGTCCGCTCGTCACCCATTACGCCGACAGTCCGCACCGGCAGCAGCACGGCGAACGCCTGCCATATCTCGTCGTAGAGATTCGCGTCGCGGATTTCCTCGAGGTAGATGGCGTCCGCCTGCCGAAGTACGGCGAGGGACGAGGCGTCGACCGTGCCAAGGATCCGGATCGCGAGTCCGGGACCAGGGAACGGGTGCCGGCCCACCATCTCTTCGGGCAGCCCGAGCTCGCGGCCGACGTTACGCACTTCATCCTTGAACAGCTCCCGCAATGGTTCGATGAGGGCGAACTGCATGTCGGGTCTCAATCCACCCACGTTGTGGTGCGTCTTGATCGTGACCGACGCACCCCCGGTGGGAGAGAAACTCTCGATCACGTCGGGATAGAGCGTGCCCTGCACCAGGAACTTCGCGTGGGTGCCCGCCGCAGCCGTCGCGGCCTCGAACACGTCGATGAAAGTGTGGCCGATCGCGCGTCGCTTCGCTTCGGGCTCCTCGACACCATCCAGCGCGGTAAGGAACTGCCTGCCGGCATCCACGGTGACGAGCGTCATTCCCAGGTGCTGTCGCATCGTCTGCTCGACCTGCGCCCGCTCATTGAGCCGGAGCAGGCCGGTGTCGACGAAGACGCAGGTAAGCTGGTCACCGATGGCGCGATGCACGAGCGCGGCGGCGACGGAACTGTCCACACCGCCCGAGAGTCCGCAGATGACCTGCGCGTCCCCTACGAGCAGACGGATCCTCGCGATTTCGTCGGCGATGAAGGCGCCCGGCGTCCAGGTGGGCTTGGCACCGCACACCTCGAACAGGAAGTTCGCGAGCAGCTCCGCACCGCGCGGCGTATGTGCAACCTCCGGGTGAAACTGCACACCGTAGATCGCCTTCGACGCGTGCTCGAATGCCGACACGGGGTTGCCCGGGCCCGCGGCCGTGATGCGAAATCCAGGTGGCGCGTGCTCGACGTGGTCGCCGTGACTCATCCATACGCTCGTCGAGTCGTCGGCCGAGAAGCCGCGAAAGAGCGCGCTCTCGATCGTGGGCCGGATCTGGTCGCGTCCATACTGGCGCTGTGCGCCACGCTTCACCTCACCGCCGTGTAGCTGCGCAATGAGCTGCATGCCGTAGCACACACCGAGTACGGGAGCCACGTCGAACAGCGCGCGATCGGCCGTCGGCGCGTTCTCGCCGTAGACCGAATTGGGTCCGCCACTGAGGATGATGCCCGCCGGCGCCCACGCACGGATCCACTCGAGCGAACGCGTGGGTGGATGAATTTCCGAGTACACGCGCGCCTCGCGCACGCGCCGTGCAATGAGCTGCGTGTACTGCGAGCCGTAGTCGATGATCAGGATGCGGCTCGCGTCCGTCATCGCGTCCAGATCGCGGGGTCGAGACTCAGGAGCTCCACCTGCTTCGAGTCCAGGTCGAGAATCGCGCCCTTCGGCGTGCCGTAGATCCACCCGCAGGATTCACCCGGATTCACGATGAGCGTCTCGCCACGCGTCTTCATTTCCTGCTGGTGGGTGAAGCCGTGCACCACGATGCTGTGCCCGTCGATGCTACGCGGCTGCACGTCGCCGATGTCATGCACGACCAGGATGCGCTGCCCGCCCACCTCGAAGCTGTGCGGGCTCTCGAACAGCTCGGCGCCGAACCCCGCCGTCGCCCGCGCCCGCAGGCCCTGTTGATCGCCGTCGTTCTTCCCGAACACGCCGGCAAGCGACATGCTCGCTTCCTCGATCGGGCGAAGCGCGAACGGCGAGCAGTAATCTCCGGCGTGAATCAGCATGGAAACACCGGACGCCTGCATCAGCCGAACGAATTCGGCGACCGCAGGTGTTCGATCGTGGCTATCCGCCAACAGTCCCACGCGCATCAGCTCGTCCTCCACTCCGGGTGATCCAGCTCCAGGCGCACGAGGTCGTCGTAGGATTCACGCGCCGTCACCACGGCGAAGCGATCTCCGTCCACGAGCACCTCCGCACCACGCGGACGCGTGTTGTAGTTCGATGCCATCACATAGCCATACGCGCCGACGTCGTGCACCGCGAGCAGGTCGCCGGCATTCACTTCCGACATCTCGCGATCCAGCGCGAGAAAGTCGCCGCTCTCGCAGACCGGTCCCACCACGTCAGCCTTCATGCTGCCGGTGGGCGACGCCACCGGCTCGATCCGGTGGTAGGCATCGTAGTGCGAGGGACGAATCAGCTCCGTCATCCCGGCGTCGGTGACGAGAAAATCCCGTCCGCCGCTGTGCTTTCGGTAGAGCACGCGGGTCAGCAGCATCCCCGAGTTGCCCACGATGAACCGGCCAGGCTCCATCAACAGCGTGAGCCCGGTCGGCTGCACCAGCGGCACCAGTCCGTGGACGAATTGGCGCAGGTCCGGCGATTCCTCGTCGTCGTACGAGAC
>JBDSSY010000024.1:0-14839 GCA_039928585.1 Gemmatimonadaceae bacterium
GAAGGACGAGACGGTCTACCTCCTCTCCGGCGAATTGAAGTACTGGGTCCAGCTCGAGGGCAGCACGGAACTCGTCGACATGCGCCTCCAGAAAGGCGCTGCCTTTCGCATCACGCCTGGCACGATCCACTACATGGAGGCCGTCACCGATTGCGACGTGCTCGAGGCGAGCACGCCCCACCTCGACGACGTCGTCCGCGTGAAGGACCGCTACGGCCGCGAGGGCACCAGCGTCGCCTGACGCCGCCACACCCGACGCGACGATCACGCGCCGGGATCCGCGGGCGCCCATCGTCCTGGCGCTCGCGTTGCTCGGCGTCTCCACGTCAGGCCCGCTCGTCCGCCTCTCGGGCGCGCATCCGCTGGCCATCGCGTCGTGGCGCCTTGGCTTCTCTCTTGTCGTCATCGCGATCGCGCTCGCCATCACGGGCCAGTGGCGACAATGGGCATCCGTCACGCGCCGAGAGTTGGCGATCGCGGTGGGCGCCGGCAGCATGCTCGCGCTCCACTTCTGGAGCTGGAACAGCTCCATTGCGCTCACGAGCGTTGCGGCATCCGTCGTGCTCGTCAACACGCAGCCGGTGGTGGTGGCGCTCCTTTCCGTGGTCTGGCTGCGCGAGCAGCCGACTCGGCGCCAGTGGACCGGCATCGCGATCGCCATGCTCGGCGCGCTCATCGTCGCCTCGCCTTCGTTCGCGAGCGCTGCGTCCGACGCGAGCGCACATCCACGCGCCTTCCTGGGCAACATGCTCGCCCTCGGAGGCGCACTCACCGCCGCCATCTACTTCGTCGCCGGACGCCGGCTTCGCGCCTCGCTCGATCTCTGGCCCTACGTCGGGCTGGTGTACGGCACCTGCTTCGTCGTGCTGCTCATGCTCGCGGCGCTCGCGGGCGCGCCGCTCGCGCCCCAACCGATGCGCGAGCTGGCCATCTTCGCAGCACTCGCCGCTGGTCCCATGCTGCTCGGCCACACGGGGCTCAACTGGGCGCTCAAGCATTCTCCGGCCTACGTCGTCAACCTCACCCTGCTCGGCGAGCCGCTCGGTGCGACGATCATCGCCGCGCTGCTGCCCGGTATCCGCGAGGTGCCGTCGCCGGCGACGCTGGTGGGGGGCGGAGTCGTGCTCGCCGGGATCCTGCTCACGGCGCGGCGGTAGCCTCGGCGCCGGCACCCAATTGTTTGCGCGGGTGGGTTACCTTTCTGGTCCCCAACCCGCAATCTGCGCATGGACAAGCTCTCGCTCGACGTGGTCGTCACGCGCGGTGGCACCGTGGAATCGCTGCACCGGGTGCACGCAGCCGTGTCCAACGCGTCGGGGACGATCGTCGCAGCGGCGGGCGACTGGGAGCGCGTCGCGCACTGGCGCTCCTGCGCGAAGCCGTTCCAGGTCATGCCGCTGATCGATGACGGCGGGTTCGACCGCATCGGCTGGGGCGACGATCAACTCGCGCTCGCGGTAGCCTCGCACGGCGGCGAGCCGGAACATGTCGCGCTGGCCGAAGCGATGTTGACGTCCATCGGCATGGAGGTGGGCGACCTCGCGTGCGGCCCGCACGATCCGCTCGCCCAGCGTGGCCAGAAGGCGCTCAGGGACAAGGGTGGACATCCGACACGCCTCCACAACAATTGCTCCGGCAAGCATGCCGCCATGCTCGCGCGCGCCCATAGCTCGGGATGGCCGGCGTTCGGCTATGAACGGCAGGACCATCCGGTGCAGCGCGCGTGTCTCGACGAAGTCGCCAGGTGGACTGGACTCGACGCGTCGCAGATCGGGCAAGCGGTGGACGGATGCGGCTGCGTGGTGTTCGCGTTGCCGCTGTCCTCGATGGCGCGCGCATATGCCCGCCTGGCCGATGCGGTGCGACGTGCATCGCCCACGGCCATGCGCATCGTGCACGCGATGCAGACGCGCCCGTTTCTCGTCGGCGGCACGGATCGCTTCGACTCCGCCCTCATCGAGGCGACGGAAGGGCGAGTGATCGCGAAGATCGGCGCCGAAGGCATCCATTCGGTTGCCATCATCGACGACGGAATCGGGTTCGCGGTGAAGGTGGAGGACGGCGCTCAGCGCGCCCAGTTTCCCGCCGTGCTGGCCGTGCTGCAGCACCTGGGTGCACTGCCCGAACTGCTCCCGCAGCGGCTGGCCGAGTTCAAGCAGCGGCCCGTGCGGAACAGCCGCGGCGAGGTCGTCGGCGAAGTGCGGTCCGCGAGCTAGTCGATTCGGCTCGCCTTTCCGCGCCGGGGTCCTGGGCAAGTACCTTACTCGTCCCGCGTGCAAGCGCCACAGGCTGCATTCGATCGGTCATCGCCGATCGACTAGCCTCCGTACCTTCGTTCCGACCACCGAGATGTTCATCGATCGCGTCATCGTTCGTGTCGCCGCGGGGCCGGGCGGCTCCGGCATCTCGTCATTTCGGCGCGAAAAGTTCGCACCGCTGGGTGGACCAGACGGTGGCGACGGCGGCAAGGGAGGGGACGTGCGCATTCGGGGCGACAACAATCTGGCCACGCTCCTCGACTTCACCTACCGCGATTCGTGGGAGGCGGAGCGAGGCCTGCACGGCAGCGGCTCCAACAAGACGGGCGCGTCGGGCGACGACATTATTCTCCCCGTTCCGCCTGGCACGGTGATTCGCGACAAGCTCACTGGCGAGATCGTCGGCGAAGTGCTCGAGAGCGGCGACGAGTTCGTGGTTGCCAAAGGAGGACGCGGTGGCAAGGGCAACGCATGGTTCGCGACCTCGGTCCATCGAAGCCCGCGCGAATTTCAGCCGGGAGAAGACGGCGAGCAGCGCACGCTCGAGCTCGAGCTCAAGCTTATCGCCGATGTGGGTCTGGTAGGGCAGCCCAACGCCGGCAAGTCGACCCTGCTCTCGGTCATCAGCGCGGCGCGGCCCAAGATCGCCGATTATCCGTTCACGACGCTCGCGCCCAACCTTGGCGTCGTCCAGATGAGCGACCATCGTACCTTCGTCGTGGCCGACATCCCCGGCATCATCGAAGGCGCGCACGAGGGCAAGGGACTGGGCCTCCAGTTCCTCCGCCACATCGAGCGCACGCGCTTGCTCGCTTTCCTGATTCCGATTGAAGCGGACGACTGGCAGGCGGAGTACGACCAGCTTCGTTCGGAGATAAAGCAGTATTCGGAGGAGCTCGCGGCCAAGCCTCACTGCGTGGTATTCACCAAGATGGACCTGCTGGGCGACGACGAGTCACCGCCCATCGATGCGCACGAGGCCTTCGGGGTGTTCGCCATCAGCGGCGCAGCGCGCACGGGTCTCGAGGAGCTCAAGCTCGCGTGGTGGAGGCGGGTACTCGACATGAAGAAGCAGGCCGTTCGCCCCATCCGCGACCTCGAGCTGCCGTAGCATCGCGGTGGTGCAACTCCACTTCGGCGAAGCGGGCTACCCCGAGCGTCTGCGCCATTGCGACCCTCCGCGCACCCTGTGGGCGCGCGGGCGTCTCGATCTTCTCGACCAGCCGTGCGTCGCCATCGTCGGCACTCGCCGGGCAACAGCGTACGGCGAGCGCGTCGCGCGCGAGCTGGGCAGAGTGCTCGCCATGGCCGGCGCCACGATCATCAGTGGCCTCGCGCGCGGTATCGACGCGTCGGCCCATCGTGGCGCGCTCGATGTCGACGGCGCCACCTGCGCGGTACTGGGCACCGGACTCGATGTCGTCTATTCCAAGGCGCACGCCGCGCTACAGCACACCATCGGCGAACGCGGACTTCTGCTCTCCGAACTCAAGCCGGACGACCTCGCGCATGGCGGCTCATTCCCCCTGCGGAATCGCATCATCGCCGGACTGTCCGCTGTGACGATCGTGGTGGAGGCGGGAGTGAAGAGCGGCGCGCTGATCACTGCCGCCCACGCGCTGGAACTGGGTCGCACGCTGGCTATCGTGCCCGGACCCATCGACGTGCCGCAGACCCAGGGCAGCAATGAACTGCTGCGCGACGGTGCCGCGGCCATCGTGAGCATGGCGGACGCCGTCGCCCTGATGGGGCTCACTGCGCCCGTCCGGATCGCCGACCTTCCGAGCGGCGGGCCCGAGCGGCAACTCTGGGACGCACTGGCCGATGGTGCCGCGGACCTGGATACCCTCTGCACGCGGGCGTCCCTCCCGGCCCACGATGGCATGGCCGCGTTGAGCGAACTGGAGGTGCGCGGCCTGGTCGAGTGCGCGCTCTCGGGCGAGATCCGACGCGTGTAATCCCGCGATATTGCACGATGCACGTCTACGTCCACGTCCCGTTCTGCGCCCGTCGTTGCTCCTACTGCGATTTCTCCATCGCCGTGCGACGCGACGTGCCAGTGGACGAGTACCTGTCGGCGCTCGAAGCCGAACTCTCGACGAGATTCGGAGGTGCGCAACCAACTTCCGCGGCGACGATCTATTTTGGCGGCGGCACCCCATCCCGGCTCGGTGGAGAGGGACTCGCCCGCGCACTCGCCATCGTCGAACGTCATTTCCCCCGCGTTGCCGGCAGCGAGATCACGGCCGAGGCGAATCCAGATGACGTCGACGCACGCGCGGCGGATGCGTGGCGGGCCGCCGGCATCAACCGTCTTTCCCTCGGCTCGCAAAGCTTCGACGAACGCGCGTTGGCGTGGATGCACCGCACGCATGACGCCGCGGCGATCCCGAGGGCGGTCGAAACCGCGCGAGCCGCTGGCATTTCGAATCTGTCGCTCGACCTGATCTTCGCGCTGCCCGAGGAACTCCAGCGGGACTTCGAGCGCGACGTGCGCACGATGCTCGAGCTCGCGCCCGATCACGTGTCGCTCTACGGGTTGACCATCGAACCGGCCACGCCGCTCGGCCGATGGGTGGAGCGCGGGAAGACGATCGAGCAGCCGGAGGAAGGCTACGCGCGCGATTTTCTCACCGCGCACCGCATGCTCGGAGGTGCTGGCTTCGCGCACTATGAGGTCTCGAACTACGCCGCGCCGGGACGCCGGGCGGTCCACAATTCCGCGTACTGGAGCGGCGCGTCATACGTGGGCCTCGGGCCGGCAGCCCACGGGTTCGACGGTGAGACGAGACGCTGGAACCTGCGTGGCTACGCCGCATGGCGAGACGCGGCAGCGAGCGGCGTCGACCCGATCGACGATGCCGAGTGTCTCACCGCAGACAACCGGATTGCCGAGTCCGTCTACCTGGGCTTGCGCACCGATGCCGGACTGCCCCTCACTGCTGCCGAACGCCCGCTTGTGGCGCCGTGGGTGGACGCCGGCTGGGCGGTCATCGGCAGCGACGCCCGCCTTCGGTGCACTGCCGAGGGCTGGCTGCGGCTCGACGCGCTGGCAACCGCCTTGACGCATCAGCGAAGTCGTTAGTACATTTACACTTATGGCAACTGCCGACGAGCTCACTCCTCGCGAGCGCCGCGTGCTCGAAGCGGTGATCACGACGTACGTCCAGACGGCGGAACCGACCGGGTCGCGGGTGCTCTCCCGCCGGTTCGTGCTGGGGGTGTCGCCTGCGACGATCCGTAACACGATGAGCGACCTGGAGGAGAAGGGGTTTCTGTCCCATCCTCACACGTCGGCCGGTCGCGTGCCCACGGACAAGGCCTACCGCGCGTACGTCGATTCCCTCCTCAATGCTCCCTCGGGCGCGATCGTCGAGGCTGAGCGAGAGCGGCTGCGCGAAGACATCACGGGCAGCCATTCCACAATCGAGAACATCGTCCGACGCGCCGCGCAGAGCCTGGGCGTGCTCACGCAGGAACTCGGCGTCGCCCTGGGACCCCGTCTCGATGCGAGTGTGCTTCGGCGCCTGGAGCTGGTGCAGGTGGGTGGGGATCGGCTGCTGCTCGTCCTTACGCTGGACGGCGGTGTGGTTCGCACCGTGTTCGTGGAGGTGCGAGGCCGCCTGGCGGACACCGCCGTGATGGAGGTGACGCGCGTGTTGAACGAACGGCTGGCTGGACACACGCTGCGCGACCTGCGCATGTCGGTGGCAGACCGGCTCCGTGACAGCTCCACCAAGCCCGAGGCTGCCGAGCTGCTGAATATCTTCGTGCAGGAAGGCGATTCGTTGTTCGACGCTGCGCTGCCGACATCCGAGGGCAGCGTGATCGTGGGACAGGCGAGCGTGCTGGCATCCCAGCCGGAGTTCGGCGGTGCGGAGAACCTGCGTCGGTTGCTGACGCTCACCGAGGAGCCGGCTCGGCTCGCGGATGCGCTGCGGCGCAAGCACAAGGGCGACGAGCGTCCCGGCGTCAGCATCACGATAGGCGCCGAGCATGGCGATCCGCAGTTCGATCAGTTCACGGTCGTCACCGCCGAGTACCACGTGGGTGCGCTGAACGGCGTCATCGGCGTCATCGGCCCTACGCGCATGCCGTACGAGAAGGTCATTTCGCTGGTGCAGCATACCTCCCGCCTGCTGAGCGACCTGTTGTAAGCACGCCGTCACCGCTCGCTGCGCACCCGCTCTGAACGCAATTCCGCCCCACTGAATTCATATACTCATGGCTGATTTCTACGCAGTGCTTGGCGTCGAGCGCACCGCCGCCGACGACGATATCAAGAAGGCATATCGCAAGCTCGCGATGACGAACCACCCGGATCGCAACGGGGGTTCGAAAGAACACGAGGAGAAGTTCAAGGCGATCACCGAGGCGTACGATGTGTTGCGCGATCCGCAGAAGCGGGCCGCGTACGATCGCTATGGCGAAGCGGGCCTGCGCGGCGGCGGACAGCATCATGTGGACCTGTCCGAGGCGCTAAACATCTTCATGAAGGATTTCGGAGGGTTCTCCGGTCTCGAGGACCTGTTCGGCGGACGCAGCCAGAGCGGCGGAGGCCCACGCACGGGCGCCGACGTCAAGATCTCACTCTCCCTCACGCTTGCCGAGGTGAGCACGGGAGTGGAAAAAGACGTGCGACTGCGCGTGCTCGACGCGTGCGATCGCTGCGAGGGCAGCGGCGCCGAGCCCGGCTCGAAGGTGAAGCAGTGTCACACGTGCGCTGGCCAGGGAGAGGTGCGCCGCGCGCAGCGGTCGTTCTTCGGCCAGTTCGTCACCGTCGCACCCTGTCCCACCTGCAAGGGCGAGGGGCAGATCGTCGAAGCGCCGTGCAAGAAGTGCCGTGGCGAAGGCCGGATGCGCGGCGACCGGACGATCAAGGTGCAGATTCCGGCCGGGGTCGCAACTGGTCAGTACATGACGATGCGTGGCGTCGGCAACGCGGGTGCGCGCAACGGTGAGCGCGGCGACGTGCATCTCGTCTTCGAGGTGGCCGACGATGCTCGCTTCGAGCGCGATGGCGAGGATCTCTATACCGAGGTACTCGTCACCTATCCTCAGCTCGTCATGGGCGCGGCGATCGAGGTGCCGACTGTGACTTCCACTGTGGCGCTGAGCATTCCTCCGGCGACGCAGAGCGGCCAGGTGTTCCATCTGCGCGGCCGCGGGCTGGCGCGGGTGAATTCCAATGGCACTGGCGATCTGCACGTCCGCGTGCAGCTCTGGACACCGGATGCGCTGTCCGACGATGAGGCGAGGCTCATTCGCCAGCTTGCCGAGGTGCAGCGCAGCGTTCCGACAGACCGCGACAAGGGACTGTGGGCGAAGATGAAGGAAGCGCTGGGCGCGTGAACTGGCTCGCGGTCCGTGTGCGCCCGAGCGCCTCGCCCGACGCTGCGCTCGCCGCGCTGTTCCAGCTTGGCTCGGAGGGGGTGCACGAGACGGATGTCGAGCTCGTGACGCACTTTCCCGGTGACGCCGACAGCGCGACGATCATATCCGCGGTGATGGCGGCCGACCCAGCGGCGCACGTGACGGCGTCGCTGGTGCCCGCCGTGGACTGGAGCGAAGAGTGGAAGCGCGGCGTGGGCGCGCACGATCTCGGCGCGCTCAGCATCGTCCCGCCCTGGCTCGCTGACGGTCGCGACCCGGCGCGCACCATCGTCATCGAGCCCGAGATGGCTTTCGGGACGGGCGAGCACCAGACGACGCGCGGCGTCGTTCGGCTGCTGCCGCGCGTGGTGCGTCGCGGTGACCGGGTGGCCGACCTCGGCGCGGGGAGCGCGGTGCTGGCGATCGCGGCGGCGAAGCTTGGCGCCGCGCACGTCACGGCGATCGAGCTGGATCACGACGCGATCGCCAATGCCGAGGAGAACGTGGCGCGAAACGGCGTGTCCGATCGGGTCACCGTCATCGAGGGTGATGCCGCACTCCTGCTGCCGTTCGTCGCGCCAGTGCGTGTGGTGCTCGCGAATATCATCTCGTCGGTGCTCGTCGTGCTGTTGCCCACGATTGCCGCAGCACTCGCCGCTGACGGCGCGGCGGTGCTGAGCGGAATCCTCGTCGAGGAGCGCGAGGCGATGCGGCAAGTGCTCGACGCTGGGGGATGGATGGTGATCGAGGACGACGTGGAGGGCATCTGGTGGAGCGCGCACATCGTTCGGCGATAGCGACGTTCTTCGCACCGGGCGCCTGGAACGGCGACGTGGAGCTGAGCGAGTCGGCGGCGCATCATGCGAGCGTGAAGCGGCTGAATCTGGGTGATCAGGTCCGGTTGACGGGTGGCGACGGACGGCGGGCACTTGGCACCATCGTTGAGTTGGCGAAGCGTCGCCTGGCGATCGCACTCGATTCGGATGGCGTGGAGCACGTGCCCGCGCCGTCGCACGTGGAGCTGTGGGCGCCGGTTGGCGACCGCGACCGCATGCTGCTGCTGGCAGAGAAGGCAGTGGAGCTTGGCGCGTCGGTATGGCGGCCGATCGTATATCAGCGTTCGCGAAGCGTATCCCCTCGCGGCGAGGGCGACGCGTTCGGTGAGAAGATCCGTCTCCGGATGATCGGTGCACTCGAACAGAGCGGCGCGGCGTGGATGCCGGAGTGCGCGCCGGACGCGTCGCTCGGTGAGGCGCTGCGCGAGGCGACCGCGCTCCATGGCGTACTGCTCGACGTGGGCGGCACTCCTCTGGCAACGCTCACCGGACTATCCGGCGCACGGATCGCGATTGCGCTCGGGCCCGAGGGCGGCCTGGAGAAGGACGAGCGCGCCGCATTCGACGCGGCAGGCTGGCGCACCGCGTCGCTCGGCACCAACGTCCTGCGGTTCGAGACGGCGGGCATCGCCGCGCTCGCCATGGTTCGTGCGCTCACCAGCTGACCGATGACTGCCACCGACGACTGCCTGTTCTGTCGCATCGTTCGACAGGAGATCCCCGCCACGATCATGTGGGAAGACGAGCATGCGCTCGCCTTCCGCGACATCGAGCCCCGGTCGCCCGTACACATCCTCGTGATCCCGAAGCGGCACTTCGCGTCATTGAACGACGCGGCCGACGCCCTGCTGCTGGGCCGGATGCTGCTCGCGGCGCGGGAGATCGCCGAGGGCGAAGGCGTTGCGCAGAGCGGATACCGGGTGGTCATCAACACGGGCGCGGACGCCGGCCAGTCGGTGGCACATCTGCATGTGCATCTCATGGGCGGTCGCACGATGAAGTGGCCGCCCGGATAGCGGTGCTCCGCCTTTCTTCCCGTTGCCGGCGCCCCTAGCTTGTGAGTCCACACCGGCGACCCCCCCCGATGCCACTGTTCGACCAGCTCCAGTCCGACCTCAACGCTGCCCGCAAGGCGCAGGACAAGCCGCGCGTGCTGGTGCTCGGCACCATCTTTTCCGACGCCAAGAACCGGAAGATCGAGCTGCGGCGTGACCTGTCGGATGACGAGGTCGTGGACGTGCTGCGCAAGGGGATCAAGCGCCGCCGAGAATCGATCGAGATGTATGCCGGCAAGCGCGACGACCTCGCCGACAAGGAGCGCGGCGAGGTGACGATCCTCGAGGCGTACCTGCCGGCGTCCGTCAGCGACGACGAACTGCGCGTCGCGGTGAAGGCGGCCATCGCCGCCGGTGCGTCTCAGATCGGCGCGGTGATGGGCAAGGTGCTGCCCCAGTTCAAGGGCCGCGCCGAGGGGAGCGCGATCAACGCCATCGCCCGCGAGGAGCTCGCCCGGCAGGGCTGACCGTGGTGTGTCCATCATGAATGCCCACGCGCTCGGCATTCTCGAGTTTCCCCGCCTGCTCGAGCTGGTCGCCGACCGCGCGGCGTCGGCGCCGGGCGCGGCGAAGGTCCGTGCGCTGGCGCCATCGACCGACCTGCAGTGGTTGGAGGCTGAGCACCGTCGAGTCGCCGCAGTGCGCGCCTTGGTTGGCGGAGATCCTCCGTGGTCGCCCGAGCCCGTGCCGGACCTGGCGGATGCCATCAGGCGACTCCGCGTGCTGGGCACCGTGTGGAGCGGTGTGGAGCTGGGCGGTGCGGGCCTGCTGCTGGCGTCCGCGCGTCGCACGCGAGACGCGCTGCATGACGACCGGCGGCCGGCGATCGCGCGCGCGGTGCTCGCGTCGTTCGCCAACCGCATGGTGCGCGCAAAAGCGGAAGAGGAGGCGATTGAGCGGGCGATCGGCGATGACGGTGTCGTGCGCGACGAGGCATCGCCGGTGCTGCGACGCATCCGTCGCGAGCTGCGCGCGTCGCACGGCGAGCTGATTCGCATTCTCGAGCGCGCCATGAGCGCACTGGAGCCGCACCATCGCGCAACCGACATGTCGGTGACCCTGCGCGAAGGTCGCTACGTGATCCCCGTGCGCCGCGAAGGCGCGAAGGGGGTGGGCGGCATCGTGCACGGTACGTCGAGTACGGGTGGGACGATGTTCGTGGAGCCGCCGGCGGCCATCGAATTCGGCAACCGGATTCGCGAACTGGAAGCGGAGGAGCAGGAGGAGGTCGAGCGGATCCTGCTGGAGTTGACCGATCAGATCCGTCCGCATCGTGAGGAGCTCGCTGACTCACTGGACGCGCTGGCGGAGCTCGACTCGCTGCATGCGCGCGCCCGGTACGCCATCCGATTCGAGTGCAGCCCCGCCGAGTTCGTGTCCGCGCGAGGTGGGTTCGCGATACGCGAGGGACGACATCCGTTATTGCTCGCGAAAGGCGCAGCCGTGGTGCCATTCGACCTGGCCATGTTTCCAGACGAGCGCACGCTCCTGGTGTCCGGTCCCAACACCGGGGGCAAGACCGTGCTGCTCAAGGCGCTCGGCCTCATCTCGGTGATGGCGCAATCGGGCATACCCGCTCCAGTCGGCGTGGAGAGCCGCATCCCGGTGTTCGACGACGTGCTGGTCGACATCGGGGACGAGCAGTCAATTGAAGCGAGCCTCTCCACCTTCTCGGCGCACCTGAAGAATCTCTCGGAGATTCTGCGACTCGCCACCGCCGACTCGCTGGTGCTCGTCGACGAGCTCGGCTCCGGTACCGATCCGCAGGAGGGCGCGGCGCTCGGTTGGGCGATTCTGGAGGATCTCACCGTGCGTCGCACGACGACGCTCGCGTCGACGCACCTTGGACAGCTGAAGGAGCTCGCGACGCAGGTGCCTGGTGTCGTGAATGCCTCGCTGCAGTTCGATGCCGTCGTGCTCGCGCCGACGTACCGGCTCATCAAGGGGATTCCCGGTCGCTCGTACGGCATCAGCATCGCCCGCCGCCTGAACCTGCCGGCCGCCGTCGTCGCGCGGGCGGAAGAACGCCTGCCGCAGGGTGAGCGCGACATGGCGGCGCTGATCGAACGCCTCGAGCGGAAGGAAGAGGAGCTGGCGGTGCGTGAGCGCGACGCCGAGACGATTCTCGATGACGCGCGCACGCGCGCGGCGGCGGTGGCGAAGCGCGAAACCAACGTTCGGCAGCGCGAGCGCGAGCTGGAGAAGTCGAGCCGCCAGGAAGCGAGGAAGTATGTGCTCGACGCGCGATCCGAGATCGAGCGCACGATCAAGGAGCTCAAGCAACGAGGCGCCAGCCTCGCCGATTCCGCGATCGATGAGCTGGGACGTGACGCGCGCCGGCGTGCCGAGGATCTCGCGGCGAAGCAGGCAAATGTGCTTGATCGCCTCGATCACGAGGAGCGCGCGCAGAGTCGCAAGCATACACGCCCTGCGCCAGGCGCTCGCGTCGCCATTGCCGTCAATGACGCTGTGGAGGTGGGAACGCTCGGCGGCAAGGTGGGCCGCGTAGTGGATCTCCGCGGCCGCGAGGCGATCGTTGCCGTGGGGTCCATGAAGGTGACCGTGCCGCTCGCCGCGCTCACGCGCACCGAGAACCAGTTGCCCGAGACCGCGGTCAGCTACATCGGCGATGCGCCCGAGGTGCACGTGAGCCCCGAGATCAACTTGCTGGGCCTGCGCGCGGATGAAGCCGAGGGTGCGGTACTGCAGGCGCTCGACAGCGCCATCCGAGCCGACCTGAAAAGCCTGCGCATCATCCATGGGAAGGGCACAGGCGCGCTGCGGCAGGTGGTGGACGAGATGCTGCGCAAGGACACGCGCGTGCGCGAGTTTCGCACGGGTGCGTGGAACGAGGGCGGTTCGGGCGTCACGGTCGCCGTGTTCGCATGATCGCCGACGAGTCGGTCGAGCGCGTCCGCGAGTCGGCCGACATCGTCGGCGTGATCGGTGAATACGTCGAGCTCAAGCGACAGGGCGCCGACTACCGTGGGCCGTGTCCCTTTCACCAGGGGACACACCGGAATTTTTCGGTATCACCGAAGAAGCAGATGTACTACTGCTTCGTGTGCCACGCCGGCGGCGACGTCTTCAACTTTCTCACGAAGCGGCTCGGTGTCGACTGGCCGACCGCGGTGCGCATGGTCGCCCAGAAGTCGGGCATCGAGCTCGTCGAGACGCAGTCGCGACACAACGCGGACGAGCGCGACGATCGGGAACCGTTCTGGGAAGTGAATGGCGCGGCCGCCGAATACTTTCAAACCACCCTGTGGGCCGACGACCTCGGCGCCGACGCGCGCGCGTACCTCGAGCAACGCGGCATCTCGCGGGAGCTCGCCGACAAGGTGGGACTTGGTTTCGCCCCTCGCGAGATCGGGTTGATGCGCGCCTACCTGAACACGCTCGGCTTCGACGACGAGCGGCTCGAGCAGGTCGGGTTGCTCGTCACGCCCGATGGCGCATCGGAACCGCGTCCGCGATTCCGCGGTCGACTGATTTTCCCCATCTACGACGTCTCCAGCCGGGTCGTCGGTTTTGGCGGTCGCCTGCTCGGTCCGGGTGAGCCGAAATACCTCAACTCGCCCGAGTCGCCCGTCTTCAGCAAGGGCAAGCTCCTGTACGGCCTGAACTGGGCGAAGCAGGCAGCGCGCCGTGACGAGCGGATGCTCGTTGTCGAGGGGTTCTTCGACGCGGTGCGCCTCATTGGCGCCGGCGTCGAGAGCGTCGTGGCGCCGATGGGCACTGCGCTCACCGAGGAGCAGGCGCAACTCATTCGGCGATACACCAGCCGTGTGTTCCTGCTGTATGACTCCGACAAGGCCGGACTCAAGGCCACGTTCCGGTCGGGCGACGAGCTGCTGCGTCAGGGCGCGTCGGTGCAGGTGGTCACGCTCCCCGAGGGCGAGGACCCCGACAGCTTCGTGCAGGCCAATGGTGCCCGCGGACTGGAGGCGCAGTTGGCCACATCGATCGACGTCTTCGAGCGAAAGATCCAGCTCCTCGATCGCGGCGGATGGTTTGCGGACCTGCGGAAGAAGCGTCAGGCGCTCGACCGGCTGCTGCCCACGCTGCGCGCCACGAGCGATCCACTCACTCGCGATCTCTACCTCGGCCACGCGAGCTCGGCGGCCGGCGTCACACGCGATCTGCTCGAGCGGGAACTCACGACGCCTTCGCGCGGAAGAGCGGGGGCTGGAAATCGATCGAGTACTCCGCCACCGCGCGATGTGGCGCCGCTCGAGGAGCGCGGCCAGCCCGGTTCTGCGCCTGACGTCGCGCGCATGCGACGCGGAGAGCGTCGGCGAGTGGGTGGCGAACGCACGCTGGCCGCTGAACGCGAGCTCGCGCGCGTGCTGCTGCACCGACCCGCGTACTTCGAGCAGGTGATCGAACGCGTCGGGGCGGAAAGTTTTCGTGATGCGGAGCTGCGCCAGATCATCGCCGCGATGGTCGCGGAGGGTCCCGATGCGGGGTTCGACGTGCTCGCGAGCACACTGTCGGGCGATGCCGTGGTGGTGATGCAGGACCTGCTCGAAGAAACGGGCGGGCTCGAGCACGCCGACGAGGCCGTGGCCGGCAGCCTGGCAGCGATCCACAAGGGAACGCTCGCACGACGAATGGAAGAGATCGATATCCTGATGCCGCTCGCCGCGAGCGGCGAGAAGGACGAGCTCACCCACGAAAAGATGCAGCTCGCGGACGAGTTGCGATCGCTGGGTGGCGGACCATGGAAGCAATTTCGGTGAAAGCGCGCGCCCGGCGTTATGATCCACGAGGCGCTACGCGCCACCCTCCTTCCGGCTCTTTCCTAAATGGTCATGCATCCTGACGTCACTTCGCTGCTCGCCGTCCAGCACGACGACCTCGGGATCTATGCCCTGGAATCGCGACTCGCATCGCTCGCACCGCGGCTCGCGACGTTGGAGAAGGAGCGCGGCAAGGTATCGCTCGCCCTCGATCGCGCGCGCAAGGCGGCCGACGCGGAAGAGGCACGCCATCGCGAGGCGCGGGGCCGCACGGAAACGCATCGTCAGCTGGTGGAGCGCAGCCAGCGTCAGTACGAGAGTGTCACGAGTCCGCGTGAAGCCACGGCGGCGTTGACGCAGCTCGAACAGACGAAGCGCATGGTCGACGAGAGCGAGCGCGATGCGTCGCACGTGCAAGGGCGCGTGAACGAGATTCGCCATCAGATCGCCGATCTCGAGCAGCAGCTCGCGGATGTCGAGAGCCGGCAGATCGAGGCTCGCTCGTCGCTCGATGCGGATCGCGTCGCGATCGAGCACGAGATGTCGGAGGCACGCTCGAAGCGCCAGCGGACTGC
>JBDSSY010000025.1:0-17254 GCA_039928585.1 Gemmatimonadaceae bacterium
CCGTTCATCGCCGCCTTCATCCCGCTCGTCCCTGACGCCTCGAGCGGCTTCATGGGATTGTTCAGCCACAGGTCCACGCCGGCCACCATCTTGTACGCGGCCGCCATCTCGTAATTCTCGAGATAGACGACCTTCACGGCGTCGCCGAGCTTTTCGCGCGCGGCATAGATGCGCCGAATCAGCTCCTTGCCGCCGCCGTCGTGCGGATGGGCCTTGCCGCCGAACACGATCTGGATCTTGCCCACCTTGCGCGCGATCTCCGCCAGCCGTTCCAGGTCGGAGAAGATCAGGTCGGCACGCTTGTACGGCGTCGCACGTCGCGCGAATCCGATCGTCATCACGGTCGGGTCCAGCGTCTCACCGAGCCGACGCTCGATCTCCTGGAGCAGCACCCGCTTGCTCACCGCATGCGTGTCGCGGATCTCCTGGAGCGGGATGCTCACTGCGTAGCGCATGTACAGGTTGTCGTGCCGCCATTCCGGAATGCGCCGGTCGAACAGCTCGGCGAAGGCGGGACCAGTCCACGTCGTGGCGTGCACGCCGTTGGTGATGGAGTCAATGGGATAATCGGGGAACATGCCGCGCGAGACTTCGCCGTGCCGCATGGCGACGCCATTCACCCAGCGGGTGAGATGCAGCGCAAGATGCGTCATGTTCAACATTCCCTCGTGAATGCCGCCGCAGCTTTCCAGCAGCGCGACGCGCGCGTCGCCGAGGACCTTGCGCACCATCTCGAGCGGAAACTTGTCGTGCCCCGCCGGTACGGGAGTGTGCGTCGTGAAGATGCAGCGCGATTGCACCGCCTCGAAGTCGGCATCCTCGAGCTCGAACACGGGACGGCCGCCGATCTGCTTCTCGAGCAGCTGCAGCGTGAGCAGCGCGGAGTGTCCTTCATTGAGATGGTAGATCGTGCCGTTCTGGTAACCCAGCTCCTGAAGCAGCGCGGCGCCGCCCATGCCCAGCACGATCTCCTGGCAGAGCCGGTAGTGCTCGTCGCCTCCGTACAACGTGTCGGTGAGGCGCCGATCCCACTCGCTGTTCTCGGGCAGATCGGTGTCGAGCAGGTACACCGGCACCACGTGGCCGCGCACGCCCTTCACCACGTACTTCCACGCCGTGACCTTCACCACTCGCCCCTCGAGCATCACCGACGCCGTCGCGACCACCGGCTCGAGGATCTCGCCCGGGTTCCAGTGCACTGGCGTCTCGGACTGCTGTCCCGACGCGTCGAGGTGCTGCTCGAAATAGCCCTTCCGGTGCAACAGGGTGACGGCCACGACGGGGACGCTCAGGTCAGCCGCGCTCCGCAGCGTATCGCCCGCCAGCACGCCGAGCCCGCCACTGTAGGTGGGGATCGCGGCTTCGAGGCAGATCTCCATGGAGAAATAAGCGACGCTGGTGCGCGTCGGGACGTGCGTCATGAACGAGCCTCGGGCATGGGGCTGATGGAAAATGCCGCGCCGCGTGACGGATGTTCCCGTCCGGTCCGCCAGCGCGCTGCAGGTTTGCGAGAGGTATTCTATGCCAAGTCCGCCCCGATTCAACGAGAAGGGACAAGAACGGCGACCGGAAGCCGTGCCAGCAGGTCCGAGAGACGGAGCACGCCATCACGCGGTTCCACCACCTGCCCGCCCAGCGAGCAGCGCCAGGCCAGGCCGGAAAACTCTGGTGAGATACGGATCGCGGTGTCGGCCCAGGCGTCTCCCATCGGCGCACCGGGGCGCAATCCTCCGGTGAGCCGCGGCACGACGACGAGCATCGCGTCGTAGCCGCGAGCGCGCCCGAATGCGACCACATGCTGCGCCCTCGCACCTTCCGCCAGCAGGGGATGATACGTGCCGTTCGTGACGAGAGGCGCCATGCGTTGGCGCAGATGCAGCAGCCGCGCGGTGGTGTACAGCTTGAGGCCTTCGTCCTCCGGGCGGGCACACCATTCGGCCAGTTGCGCCGGATCGGTCCGGTTATCCGGTTCGAGCGCAGGGCGAAGTTCCTCCAGCGCGCGCGCGCGCTTGTCCCAATCGACGGCGCGCCGGTTGTCCGGATCCACGAGTGCGCGGAACGACAGCTCATCACCCTGATAGATGTCGGGCACACCGGGTGCGGTGAGGTGGACGACGAGCCGCGCGAGGCCGTTCCACCGTCCCTGCATCGCCAGGGCGACGACGAATTGCTCGACGTCGTGAAGGAACCTCGCGTTGCTCGGGCGGTCGAGCATGCCGGCAATGAACCGCTCGATCGCCTGCTCGTACTCGGCATCAGGATCGGTCCAGCTCGTGCTCACCTTCGCCTCGCGCACCGCCTTCGTGATGTACGTCGTCATGCGCTCCTTCAGCTCGGCGAGCCAGACGTCGTCATCGGTGGCGCGCACTCCGGATCCCACAGGCCAGAGCCCTACGAGCGCCTGATAGATGAAGTTGTCGGTCGCCCGCGTTGGCGCGAGCCGTCCGCCCACCAGCGTCTGGAGCGCGCGGTGATGCCGGCGCCATCGGCGAAGACTCCGCTCCCATGCCGCCGCGTTCTCGCTCAAGGCGTCCAGGCGCGAGCGTACGTCCGCGCTCCGCTTGGTGTCGTGGGTATTCGTCGCGTTGAGCGCGCACGGGTGCCGTTCCGCCCGCTCGGCGAGTCGCGCGTGCAGTCGGTCTACCGCGCCCGCGACGGGCACGCCAGGGTCGCCGCCCACTTCATTGCGCGAAGCGAGTGGTGCGTACGCGTACAACGCCGTGTCCTCGACGCCCTTTGCCGCTGCAGGGCCGGTGAGCTGCTGCCAGCGCAGCACGAACGCGAGCCGCTCGCGGGCGAGCTTTTCCTCGGCGTCTCGCCACTGGCCGAGCAGGGTGCGCTCGAGTGCATCGGTCGCGACCGGATCCGCGTGACCACGCTCGCGGAGCCGAGCAAATGCGGCGCGAAGCACGCGACGATCGTCGTCGTTCACATCGGGACGCTCGGCATCGATGTACGTGCGATACACGGGAAGCAGCGCCACCAGCTCGACGATCGCGCCCGCGTACGCGGAGATGGTCAGGTGCTGCCACCGCGCACGCCGCGCGACGTCAGCCAGCATCGGCGCGATGCGGCGCACGTCGGCATTGAGCGCGGCACGCAGCACGCGCCGCTTGGCGTCGGTGGCGACCGCGTGAAAGTCGGCGGTCCCGAGCCCACCGCGGTACCGCGCTTCGAGCGCGTGGTATCCGACGGGATCGATGAAGACATCCTCGAGCGTCGTCATGAATTCGTAGCCGGTCGTGCCGTCCACCGGCCAATCACGCGGCAGTGCCTCACCCGCCGCGAGGATTTTCTCCACGACGATGGGAAAGTGGTCGCCCCGTTCGGCCGGTGGGCGGCGCCGGTCCACTGCCGCGCGCAATCGCTCCAGGTACCGGCGCGGCTCGAGCAGTCCGTCGATGTGATCGATCCGGAGCCCGTCGATGACGCCATCGGCGACGAATTGCAGCACGGCGCGATGCGTCGCGTCGAACACGGCCTCTCGCTCGACGCGCAGGCAGATGAGATCGGCGACGTCGAAGAATCGCCGATAGTTGAGGTCGCGCTCCGCCGAACGCCAGAACGCAAGCACGTAGTGCTGACGCTCCAGCAGGGCGAGCAGGCGTGCGCGTCCGTGCTCGGCGCGGCCCCATCCGCTCACGAGCTCGCGCGCTGACGGATCGCGCATCGCCAGTTCCAGCTCGGCCGGCAGCGTGGCGGGATCCACGGGGAAGTGATGCGCGAAGTAGTGGATGCGCACGCCTCGATCGCTGATGGCAAGCGAGATCTCGTCGCGCGCGAGCACGTTCTCGAGAGTGTCGCCGAGCACGGGCACGAGCACCTTGCCGGCGAGCCGCCGCGCCGGCGCGGTCCAGTCGACGTCGAACCAGTCGGCGTAGCGCGACGCATCGCCGCGTTCGAGGAGGTCATCCCAGAAGGGATTGTCCGGCCCGATGCCCATGTGGTTGGGCACGATGTCGAGCACGACGCCCATGTCATGTGCATGTGCTTCGTTCGCCAGCGCGACGAACGCCTCGTCGCCTCCCAGCGCGGGGCTGACCTGGGTGGGATCGACGACGTCGTACCCATGTGTGCTTCCGGCCCGTGCGGCGAGCACGGGAGAGCAGTACACGTGCGAAATGCCGAGCTGCTTCAGATATGGAATACGTGCCCGGGCGTCGGCGAGCGTGAAGCTCGGGCCGAGTTGGAGGCGGTACGACGCAGTAAACGGAACAGCGGGCATTCTGACTACAGTAGTGAGTGACTGTTCCTGAGCGCTGGAAGGCTCATCACGCCGGGAAGGTAGAGAGCCTGGAGCGGGGAGCTTGGGGCGATGAGCGGTGGGCGGTGAGCGGCATGGGTATGGACCGGGAGGATGGGTGAGCGACAAACCGGGATGATGTGAGCTTCGGTCGTTCCCTCAGCGCTCACTCCTCAAGCCTTGCGGCTCCATCCTCCTGCCTCATTGCTCTCCTCCTGCAGTCACCGATGCTTGCCGGCTAATCGACATCGCGAACTGCAGGCGGAGAGCGGGAAGGTGGAAGGGTGAAGGTGGAAGGAATGAGGTTTGAGCAGTGAGGGAGCATGCCGCTCATTGCTCACCGCTCATCGCCCCTCGCCGCAAGCTCCTCGCTCTCCTCCTGCCGTTTTCGTTTCCACTCATGCATTGTCGTTGGCTCGTCCTCCTCCCAGCCCGCTCACCGTGCGTGGGTTCTCCAGCAGCGCTTCCAGCGTCTCCCGCATGCGCCGCGACCAGCTCGGGTAGCGGTCCTGCCAGATGCCGGGGATGTTCACGGGCGTCTGCTCGTGCGCAAGGTCGTCGAGCGAGAGTCCGACCAGTGCCGATGGCGTGCGCCTGATGAACGCGTGCACTGCGGCGATGAGCGCGTTCGATGTCACGTTGTCACGTGCCGATTCCGGCAGAAGTCCATGCTGGATCAGCGAGTCCACCAGCGCGATGCGATCGCTCCACCGACTCTCGCGCATGCCCGCGGCCTGCGCGGGGTCACCGAGGTCCCCGAGCTCGTTCCGCAGCGCGATGTCACGACCTTCCATCCAGCCCGCGAGTGGCGGGAGGTCGTGCGTGTTCACCGTCGTCAGCGCCATGCGCGGATAGTTCGACGCGGGATTGAATCGTCCGGTGAAGAAGTCCCGCTCGAACACCTGCACCTTCGAGCCGAGGACGCCCCACCGGGCGAGCACTCCCGGAACCTCCGGCGGCACGGTGCCGAGGTCCTCACCGACGACCAGCGCTCCGTGACGCGCGCTCTCGAGTGCGAGGATGCCGAACAGCTCCTCGCTGAATGACGTCATGTACGCGCCATGTCGTGCCGACTGTCCGAGTGGCACCCAGAACATCCGGAACAATCCGAGCGCGTGATCGATCCGCAACGCGCCGGTGTGGCGGAATCCCGCGCGCAGCAATCGCACCCAGTAGTCGTAGCCCGTTGCGCGCAGCACATGCGGATTGATCGCCGGCAGCCCCCAGTTCTGCCCCTCGTCCGAGTACATGTCCGGCGGTGCACCGACCGTGGCGCCCTGCACGAACAGGTCCGGGTTGGCCCATACATCCGCTCCGCTTGCCGCCGAGCCTACGGCAAGATCCTGATACAATCCCAGCGCCAGGCCGGCACGGGAGGCGGCAAGTGCGGCGTGGCCAAGCTGATGGTCGGTCTCGAACTGCAGCCAGCGATGGTAGTCCACGCGCTCGGCGAGCTGCCGACGCATCTGCGCCACGGCCTCGCTGCGTGCGTCACGCAACTCGTGCGGCCACTGCCGCGCATCGGGGCCCTCCCGCTCGGTGATCGCCATGAACGTGGCGAACTGCGTGAGCTGCGGATCCTCCCGCTCCACGTACTGGGTGTATTCGCGCGCTCGTGGCGAGTTGCCGCCGACCTCCCGCTCCACGAACGTGCGGTGCAGCGACTCGAGCGCCGGCGCGCGCAGCGCCATGATGCGCCCGTAGTCGAGCATCTCGGCATCGCGCAGCTCGGCCAGCGCCGTCTGGAACTCGGGCGACGCGATGCGCTCACGCGCGTGTGCATCGTGCGCGAGCTCGGGGATGGCGTCCGTCCGAAGGTACAGGGGATTGCGAAACAGCCGGCTGATCGGACTGTACGGGCTCACGTCGTACCCATCGTTCCGCAGCGCGTGCAGCGGATTCACGCCCACGAAGGCGCCGCCGTGATGCGCGAGCCACTCGGCCATCACTCCCAGGTCGACGAAGTCGCCGGCGCCCCAGTTCCCTGCGCTGCGTACGGTGTACAGGTTCGCCGTGATGCCGAATCCTCGCTGTCCGCGTAGCCGCATCTCGGGTGCCACGCACTGCGACGGTACGACAATGAGTCGCTGCGTCGCGCGGCGCACCTTTCCCGCACCCTCGAACACGATGGTCAGATCGTGATAGCCGAGCGGGGGAACGACGGGCAGCTCCAGGTGCATGCGACGCGAGCGACCACCGTTTGTCGTGCCCGTCCACTGCGACTCGATCCCATCCTCCGTTCGCAGCACGAGCGTCCACTGCACCGTCTCCGTACGCATCGACGGCATGCGCACGGCGACCCTCGACAGCCCACGACTTCGCCGGCGCACGACGCGCACCGGCTCGATCCATCGCCGTCGCGCTGCCGAGCGCAGTGCGCTGACCGCGTCAGCGGCGCGCGCTTCGGTGCTCGCGTCGAATCCCATCGCCGCCAGAAGCGCCATCCGCGTGTCGTCGGACGTGTCGCGACGGCTCTCGCCCGTCTGGTCCACGTATGACGACTGGATGCCGAGGCGCTCGGCAAGCTGCAGCAGTGCGGGGCGAGCAGTCACCCGACGGCGCGCTCCGGCACGAGGATGAGTGCCGAGAGGGGAGGCAGATCGAGCTCGATGGAGTAGCGGCGGCCGTGATACGGAATGTCGTGCGCGGGCAAGCCCGTGAATTCGCCGAACCCGCTGCCTCCCCACGCCGCGTCGTCGCTCGAGAGCACGCGTGCATATGTCGCCATGTCGGGCACGCCGATGCGATAGCCCGGGTGCGGCGTCGGGGTGAGGTTGAGGATCACCACGACGTGCTGTTCGCCGTCCCACCGCAGGTACGACAGCACCGAGTTGTCACGGTCGGAGACGTCGATCCACTCGAAGCCCTGCGGGTCGTGATCGGACGCCCACAGCGCGCGATGTGCGCGATACACCGCGCCGAGCCGCGCCACGTACTCCATGAAGGCGGCGCGCTCCGGCTGCTGGAGCAGGTGCCAATCGAGCGACTGATCGTGGTTCCACTCGTTCGGCTCGGCCAGCTCGGTGCCCATGAACAGCAGCGATTTCCCCGGCCGAGTGACCTGATAGGCCAGCAGCGCGCGCATGTTGGCGAGCTTCTGCCACGGATCGCCCGGCATTTTCTCGTAGAGCGAGCCCTTGAGGTGCACCATCTCGTCGTGCGACAGCGGCATGAGGAAGTGCTCGCTGTGCTCGTACACCATCGCGAAGGTGAGCTCGTTCTGGTGATGGCGCCGGTAGATCGGGTCGCGCTCGAAGTAGCCGAGGGTGTCGTGCATCCACCCCATGTTCCACTTGAACGTGAACCCCAGGCCACCGTTACGAATGGGGCGCGTTACACCAGGCCACGCGGTGGAATCCTCGGCGATCGTCATGCAGCCCGGCGCGTCCGTGCACACGACGTCGTTCATCTCGCGGAGGAAATCGATCGCATCCAGGTTCTCGCGGCCGCCATGCCGGTTGGGCACCCACTCGCCGGCCTTGCGGCTATAGTCGAGATAAAGCATGGAGGCCACGGCGTCGACGCGCAGGCCATCGATGTGAAACTCGTGCAGCCAGTAGAGCGCGTTGGCCACGAGGAAGTTCTTCACTTCCTTGCGGCCGTAGTTGAAGATCAGCGTGCCCCAGTCGGGGTGCTCGCCGAGCCGCGGATCCTCGTGCTCGTACAGTGCGGTGCCGTCGAAGCAGCGGAGCGCGTAGTCGTCCTTGGGGAAGTGCGCCGGCACCCAGTCGAGCAGCACGCCGATGCCCGCGCGATGTAGCGTGTCGACGAAGAAGCGAAAGTCGTCGGGACTGCCGTGGCGCGACGTTGGCGCATAGTAGCCGGTGACCTGGTAGCCCCACGAGCCGTAGAACGGATGCTCCATCACCGGTAGCAGCTCCACGTGGGTGAAGCCCAGCCGCTTCACGTGTTGCGCGAGCCGCGGCGCGATCTCGCGGTAGGTGAGGAACCGGTTCCCCTCCTCGGGGACGCGCGCCCACGAGCCCAGGTGCACTTCATACACGTGCACCGGCTCGTTGACGAAGCTGCGGCCGGGCCGCGCGTTCATCCACGTGTCGTCCTTCCACGTGAACGGCGCGCTCGACACGACGATGGCCGCCGTGTCGGGCGCCTGTTGCATCTTGAGCGCCATCGGGTCCGTCTTCACGCGCAGCACACCGTCGCGCGTGCGCAGCTCGAACTTGTAGAGTGCATTCACGCCAACGCCCGGCACGAACAGCTCCCACAGTCCGCTGTCGCCCATGCGGCGCATCGGGAACTGCCGTCCGTCCCAGTTGCACCAGTCGCCCACCACGCTCACGCGTTCGGCATTCGGCGCCCACACGGCGAACGCCGTTCCCTCGTCGCCGTCCAGCGTGCGCGGATGCGCGCCGAGCATCGTCCACAGCCGTCGGTGCGTACCCTCCCCGAACAGGTGGCGATCCAGCTCGCCGATCGTGGGCTCGAACCGATAGGGGTCGCCGCGCTCCCACGAGCGGCCATCAGCGGAGAGGAAGCGCAGGGCATATCGAAGGGGCAGCGGCGCCGCCGGGAGGAACAGCACGAACAATCCGTCGCCCTCCGCACGCATCGCTGTCGACACGCCATCGCGCACGACGAAGCAGTCGGCGGCGTCGGGCTGGAGCACGCGAATCGTCACCCCCTGCACGCCGCCAACGATGGCGTGATGCGGTCCGAGCACCTGGTGCGGCTCGCCGTGTCTTCCCTCGAGCAGCGCGATCCGGGCGCCATCGTCGATCGGCGGCGGACCTGCCGTGCGTGTGGGGTCGGTCATGGCGTGTGCCGGTCCACGGCCGTCAGCGGTTCCCGTCGCGCATCCTGACTCGTGACGAGGCGGCGGTCGGCCCCGAAGCGCAACAGCATCAGCGAATGAGCCTGCACATGGACTGTCGTCTCGCGCACCACCGGCATGTCGTCCTTGGCCGTATCCACCAGGATTACCCAGATCTTCTCGTCCGGCAGCACCGGCAGTGAGAACGTCACGTCCTGTTCGCCGCCGTTCAGGATGAGCAGCAGTGTATCACCCTGTACCGCGTAGCCGCGCTCGTCCACCTCGTCGGTGGCGGCGCCGTCGATCAGCATGCCGAATGTGTGGGCGCTGTCATCGCGCCAATCCTTCTCGGTCAGCTCGGCACCGTCCGGGCGCACCCATGTCGCGTCCTTCCGTGAAGAGCCGTCGATGACGGCGCCCTTGAAGAAGTGGCGACGCCTCAGCACCGGATGCGCCTGGCGAATGGCGATCAGCTTGCGCGTGAACTCGACGAGGGCAGACTGGCTGGCATCGAGCTCCCAGTCCACCCACGTGATCTCGTTATCCTGCGCGTACGCATTGTTGTTGCCCCGCTGCGAGCGAGCGAGTTCGTCGCCGTGCGCGAGCATCGGCACGCCTTGCGAGAAGGCGAGCGTGGCGAGGAAGCTCCGCGTGATGCGCTGGCGCATCGCCACCACCGCCGGGTCCTTCGTCTCGCCCTCGACGCCCCAGTTGCGGCTGAGGTTGTCGTTGTGTCCGTCCTGATTGTTCTCGCCGTTGGCGTCGTTGTGCTTCTGCTCGTAGCTCACGAGGTCCCGTAGCGTGAAGCCATCGTGCGCGGTGACGAAGTTGATGCTCGCGTACACGCCGCGGTCGCTGCTCATGAAGATGTCCGCCGACCCGGCGAGTCGGCTCGCCATTTCGGCGACCTGCCCGGGCTCGCCCCGCCAGAACTTGCGCACGCTGTCGCGGTACTTGCCGTTCCACTCCGTCCATCGCACCGGAAAGTTGCCCACCTGATAGCCGCCTGGCCCCACATCCCACGGCTCGGCAATGAGCTTCACGCGCGAGAGCGTGGGGTCCTGCTGCATGATGTCGAAGAACGCGCTCAGCTTGTCGACGTCGTACGACTCGCGCGCCAGCACGGGCGCGAGGTCGAACCGAAAACCGTCGACGTGCATCTCCTCCACCCAGTAGCGCAGCGAATCCATCACGAGCTGGATGGTGCGCGGATGCTGCATGTTGAGCGAATTGCCGGTGCCGCTGAAGTCGGTGTAGAACCGCTTGTTCGCCGGCTCCAATCGATAGTAGGTGGAGTTGTCGATTCCGCGCAGCGAGAGCGTGGGACCAAGGTGGTTGCCCTCACCGGTGTGGTTGTAGACGACGTCGAGGATCACCTCCAGCCCCGCGGCGTGCAGCGACTTCACCATGGTCTTGAACTCGTAGACCTGGTTGCCGAGTCCACGGGTGGCGTAGCGCACGTCGGGCGCGAAGAAACCGATGGAGTTGTAGCCCCAGTAGTTCGTGAGCCCACGCTCGGCGAGGTGCCTGTCCACCACGAACTGGTGCACGGGCAGTAGCTCGAGCGCCGTGACGCCGATGCTCTGGAAATATTCGATCATCGCATCGCTGCACAGCCCGAGATACGTCCCCCGCAGCTCGGGTGGCACGCCGGGATGCCGCTGCGTCATGCCCTTGACGTGGCATTCATAGATGACCGTGCGGTTGTACGGAATGTGGAGTGGACGGTCGTCGTCCCACGTGAAGGCGTTGTCGATCACGACCGACTTCGGCACACCACCAGCGGAGTTGTCAGGGTCCGGCTCCAGGTCCTCGTTGCCGCTGCCGACCGTGTACGCGAACAGATCGTTGCTCCACTTGATCGCGCCGGTGATCGCCTTGGCGTACGGATCGATCAGCAGCTTCGCCGCGTTGAACCGGTGACCTTCCGCTGGGGCGTACGGACCGTGCACGCGGTAGCCGTAGTACTGTCCGGGCCGAGCATCCGGCAGGTAGCAGTGCCACACCTGATCGGTCCGCTCGGTGAGCGCGATCCGCAGCGCTTCGCCGGCGTCATCGGGATTGCGAAACAGGCACAGCTCCACGCCGGTGGCGTGTTCCGAGAACAGAGCGAAGTTGACGCCGGCACCATCCCACGATGCGCCGAGCGGGTAGGGCCGGCCGGGCCAGACGCGCATCGTCATGCGTCCGCCTCGGCGCGCTCTCGTACGTACACCGACGCGCTCCAGGCCGGGACGCGCACGGTGCGAGCGGGGGGCTCGACGGGCGTGACCGGCGCCATCAGTCGTTTCGGTGCGTCGCTCGCGTCTGTCGCCAGCCTGACGGCCGCGATCGTGTGGACCAGCAGTCCCGAACCGCCGTACGCATTGGCGTCCGTCGACAGGCGGAGGCGCCAGGCCTGAGTCGCCTCGAGTGGCACGGGCACGTCCACCGCGTGCTCGCTGAGGTTGAACGCATACCACATGGCGCTCTCCGCGCGCACGACGTCGAACATGTCGCCGAGCGGTGTCATGGCGCGGTAGACGGTGCACCAGTCGGCTTCGCTCTGCATGTGCGCCGCACTCGCGCCGGGACGCATGGCTGGCTCTTCGCGGCGCAGCGCGAGGAGGTCGGTGTAGAGTTGGAGCATCTGCGCCCCGGCTCCCGTGTCGCGGCGCGACCAGTCCAGTCGGCAGCGGATGAAGGTGCTTTCATCCTGTGGATCGACCTGCGCCTCGTGCTTGCCAAGGGCATCGTATTCCTGCTTGCGTCCGTCGCGCACCGCGGCGGCGAGCGCGGGGTCGCCGTGCTCGATGAAGTAGAGGAACGGGGCCGTCTCGGCGTACTCCTCGCCCATGAAGAGGAGCGGGATATAGGGCGACAGCAGGACGAGTGCGGCGGCGAGCCGCGCGCGGTCCGGCGCGACGAGCGACGCGAGCCGTTCGCCATTGGGACGATTGCCGATCTGATCGTGGTTCTGCGCGCAGACGATGAAGCGCTGGCGAGGCACGCCGGCTGAGGAGCGGCCGTGGGTGCGACCGCGGTGCGGAGCGTAGCGGCGCGCGTAGAAGAACGGCTCGCGATAGATGTCGGCGATCGTCGCGATGCCATGAAAATCCTGGTAGTACCCGTGACGCTCGCCGGTGAGCGTCGCATGGATCGTGTGGTGTACGTCATCGGACCACTGCGCGTCCATGCCGTAGCCGCCCTGCGCCGGTGGACGCACCAGTCGCGGATCGTTCAGGTCGCTCTCGGCCATGAGCTGGACCTTGCGTCCCATGCGTCGGCCGAGCTCGTGCACTTCGTCCGACAGTTCCTCGAGCAGCTGGAGGGCGCCGAAATCGTAGATGCCCTGCACCGCGTCGAGGCGCAGCGCGTCGATGTGGAATTCGGTGATCCAGTACAGCGCGTTGTCGTGTACCCAGCGCCGCACCGCGTCACTGCCTGGTCCGTCGTAGTTCACCGCGCGGCCCCATGGCGTGCGGTAGATCTCGGTGAAGTACGGACCGAACCGGTCGAGATAATTGCCTTCGGGTCCCACGTGGTTGTAGACCACGTCGAGCACGACGCCGATGCGGAGCGCGTGTGCCGCGTCCACGAGCTGCTTGAGCCCGGCGGTTCCGCCATAGGCGTGATGCGGCGCGTAGAGGTGGACGCCGTCGTAGCCCCAGTTGCGGCGGCCGGGAAATTCGGCCACCGGCATCAGCTCGATGGCGGTGACTCCCAGCGCTGCCAGCTCCGGCAGTCGCGCCGCGGCGGCGGCGAAAGTGCCTTCCGGGGTGAAGGTGCCGACGTGGAGCTCGTAGATCACGAAGTTCGGCAGCGGAACGCCGGTCCAGTATTCGTCCGTCCAGGCGAAGGCCGCGGGGTCGACGACTTCGGAGAGTGCGTGCACGCCATCCGGCTGCGATCGGCTCACCGGGTCCGGAAGTGGATCTGCGCCATCGATGCGGTAGCCATAGCGATCACCCGCCCTGACGCCGGCGACGTGGAGCGTGAACGTGCCGCGTTCGTCCGCGCATGGGTCGAGCGGGTATTCGCCCGCCCCCTCTCCGGTGCCGATCACCACCGCGATGCTGCTGGCGGCTGGCGCCCAAACGCGGAACGTCGCGCCGGTGTCCGTGAGTGACGCGCCGCGCCGCAGCGTCCAGTAGCGCGAGTCGTCCGGCGCGGTGGCGTCCTGCGCGGCTGCGCCGTCGCGCGCGATGGAGGGGCCGAGATCGACGATCGTTGCGGTCATGCGCTTTCCATTCCGATGGCGCCCAGACGTTCAGGTGAGCCGGGCGGGGCGAGTTTGAACCACATGAAGTCGCGACCATTCAGCGTGAGCAGGTACGGCCGTTCGCTGATGCGCGGAAAGGCGTGGCCGCTCCACAGCTCCATCGGCGACCAGCCCGGGAATTCGCTGAGGTCGAGTTCCACGTACTGCGCGTGGCGCGCGAGGTTGTTGACGCAGAGGATGATCTCGTCGCCGTACCGGCGCAGGAACGCGAGCACGCGCGTGTTCTCCGGTGCGAGCGGCTCGAAAGATCCGCGGCCGAACGCGTGGTATTTTCGCCGCAGGCGCACGATCGCGCGTTGCCAGTGCAGCAGCGAGCCGGACGTGCGTTCCTGCGCCTCCACGTTCACCGTGGTGAAGCTGTACGGTGCGTCGGAGATGACCGGGAAGTAGAGCGCGGCGCTGACCGCGCTGGAGAAGCCCGCATTGCGGTCGGCGCTCCACTGCATCGGCGTGCGCACGCCGTTGCGGTCGCCCAGGTAGACGTTGTCGCCCATGCCGAGCTCGTCGCCGTAGTAGAGGATGGGTGAGCCCGGGAGCGACATGAGCAGCGCGTTCATCAGTTCGATCTCCTTGCGCCCGTTTTCCATGAGGGGCGCCAGGCGGCGGCGGATGCCGACGTTGATGCGCATGCGCGCGTCCTTGGCGTAGGCGTTGTACATGTAGTCCCGCTCTTCGTCCGTCACCATCTCGAGCGTGAGCTCGTCGTGGTTGCGCAGGAAGATGGCCCACTGGCATTGCGACGGAATTGCGGGCGTGCACTCCATGATCTCGACGATCGGCGTGCGATTCTCCTGGGCGAGCGCCATGTACATGCGCGGCATCACGGGAAAGTGGAACGCCATGTGGCATTCATCGCCATCGCCGAAATACGGCCGTACGTCGGTGGGCCACTGGTTCGCTTCTGCGAGGAAGACACGGCCGGTGAACTCCGCGTCGAGCGCGGCGCGCATCGCCTTGAGGACTGTGTGCGTCTCGGGGAGATTCTCGCAATTCGTGCCATCCCGCTCGACGAGGTAGGGGATGGCGTCGAGTCGCAAGCCGTCCACCCCCATGCGCAGCCAGAATCGCATGACGTTCAGCAGCGCCTCGAGGACGAGCGGATTGTCGAAGTTGAGGTCGGGCTGGTGATGGAAGAAGCGGTGCCAGTAGAACTGTTGTGCGACCGGATCCCAGCTCCAGTTGGACGTCTCGGTATCCGTGAAGATGATGCGCGCGCCGGCGTACCGGTTCGGGTCGTCGCCCCAGACGTAGAAATCCCGTTCGGACGACCCTTTGGGTGCGGTGCGCGCGCGCTGGAACCAGGGATGCTGGTCGGAGGTGTGGTTGATCACCAGTTCGGTGATGACCTTGAGCCCGCGGGCGTGGGCGCGATCGAGGAACTCGCGGAAGTCGGCAACCGTGCCGTAGCTGGCGTGCACGTCGCAATAATCGGCGATGTCGTAGCCGTCGTCGCGGAGCGGCGACGGATAGAAGGGCAGCAGCCAGATGGCTGTGACGCCGAGCTCGGCGATGTAGTCGAGCTTTTCGATCAATCCGCGGAAGTCGCCGAAGCCATCGCCGTTGGAGTCTCGGAAGGCTTTGACGTGCAGTTGATAGATGATCGCGTCGTGGTGCCAGGACGGATCCGGAGCATCGGCGAGCATTACGGGATGCGAGTTGTCAGCGTTGGTGGTGCGATCATGGCGTCAGTGGCGTGCCTACTGGCGCCATGATGCGAGACCTGAAGACGAAAATTCGAGATCGTCCCGATTCGAAACCTTGCGACGTGGTGATTTGCGCGAGGCGCAACAAGCAGGCCGGTGCTCTCGCGACTGGGTCTTCGGGAGGTCTGCCTGTTTCAGTGTGGCGTGGCCGGTCTCTGCGTGGCGGCGCCGGTCGGTCGGCGCATTCGTTACGACGGCTGACTTCGGGAAGTCGGCCACGCTTCCGTTGTCGCTCGACGGTCATCGGTCATTGCTGGCCGCTCGGCGCTCGGCGCTCGTCGTTTACTCCAGTCGCGGTGCAATCGATCATTCCGCTGTCCCCGAACCGCGTCTATCGTTCCTGTCATGCCGCCAGATGCCGGGCTCGTCGCGCGCGTCTCGGACGCGTTGTTGTCGCTCGGACGCGGTGCCGTTCGCCAGAAGAACGTGTTCAGTGGTAGAGGGTTCCTGATCGGAAAGACGACGTTCGCGATCGTCTGGGACGACTCTCTGATCGTGAAGACCGCAGCGGACGAGTATCCCACGCTGCTCCGTGAGGTTGGAGTCACTCCGTTTGCCCCCGGTGGTCAGAAGCCGATGAGTACCTGGCTAGTGGTGACGGCCGACGCGATCGCCGACGATCCCGAGCTGTCGACCTGGGTCGCTCGGGCATTGCGATCGGTGCGATAGGGGGAACCGGCGTACGGCGCGTCGTGAGGCGGGGCGCCGCAGCTGCGTACGGCGAGAGGCGTACGGCGCGTCGTGAGGCGGGGCGCGAACCTCACCGTACGGCGAGAGGCGTACGGCGCGTCGTAAGGCGGGGCGCGTCCGGCGGGCGGCGGGGATTCGGACAGGGCGGTTGGGTGCTGCATTGCGCTGCCGTAAATCCAACCGCCCCTTCCGTATTCCACGCCGCACGCCGGACGCCTTTCGCCACACGTCGCGCCGCACGCCTTTCGCCGTACGGAGAACGAGCGTACGGCGCTCAAGCGCACGGCAACCACAGAGTGTTAGGAAGGGCACCTGATCAAGCGTGCGATTATAGACGTGGCTGGCATGATGATGGTTTCATTCTGCCTTGAAAGTGGCGCCGAAATATCGCGAGGCGGCGCTTCTCTGGCTCTCGGGCTCGTTCGCGTGTTGCGCTCATCGCGCTTGGACGCGCCCGACGCCGCGACTGCCTCTGAGCTGGTCAGCACCGGTGCCGAACGCATGACGCCTGCGCGCACCGCACCAGCCGCGCCGACCTCCAGCGCGCCATTGTAGCCAGCGTGCGCGAGCCGGAGGAACAGGCTGTCGTTGCCCCCTCGGCTGAGCGCCGCGGTTGCGGTGGTAGCTCCGCCATCCGGCGTCAGGATCCGCGCGGATCGGCCATCGGCGTCGACCGCGACCACGAAGGGAAGGCTCACGGGTCCCCAGGCTCCTGATCCCTCGGTTGCGCGTTCCACCTGATAGCACTCGCGAGGTCCCGGGATGACGCGCCCGCGCATCTGGACGGCAGGTGCTGGTGCCGGTGCCGCGGTTGCCACGTCAGCGCGACTCGATGTCATCGTCGAGCCAATCACCCGAGACGCGCTGTCACCGCGAGCGGATCCCCGCGCCACCCCGCCCGCGACGCCGCGACCACTGTGTCCCGCGCTGCTCGACAAGAGTCGATCCGCGGCGAAGCCGGCGCCGGAATCCCGCTGCGCCTGCACAGCGCCTCGTCCCGCCGCAACGCGTGCCGCAGAGACGGGATCGGCCAGTCCGCTCGCGGTTGCCGTCGAGGGAGCAGGTGCCGGGATCGCAGGCGTCGACGCGGCTCCGACCGCGCGTGGCGGCTGCGCCTCGGCGACGTTGCGCGCGATGGCGGAATCGAACACCGCGTCGCGAGCCGGCATGCTCGGCGCCGCGCCCGGTGCCGCGCTTCCACCCTGTACACCCTCCGCGCCCGGTCGCATGGACATCATGCGCGTCGCATCCGTCTCCACCGCGGTGCGCGTCGACGTGAACGTCACGCCGACCGCGACGAGCACCGTCGCGGCGATTGCCGCGCGGAGGGGCGTGACGCGCAGTGCTCGCCATTTCGCCCGGGACACTGGCTGATTGGCGGCAATCGTGTCGGTCACCTGTCCCCACGTCGGGCCTGCCGACGCGCTGGAGTCGTCGAGCGCGCGCACTACGCGCGAGGCGCCCGCGATCAGGCCGCGCGCTTCGGCGACGCGCTCGTCGCACGCCCCGCATGTGCCGACATGCGCGGCGATACGGCTGGCCGTCGGCTCGTCCAGTGCGCCGTCGAGCCAGGCGTGAATCGTTCC
>JBDSSY010000026.1:0-2623 GCA_039928585.1 Gemmatimonadaceae bacterium
GGAGAGAGCGGATGATCGGCGGGATCGACTCCCGCCGACGACGCGACCTAGAACCCGCCGCCGGTGGGTTGGCGACCGCGAACCTTGAGACGTCCCTTCTTCATGAAGCCGTCGTACTTGCGCAGCAACAGATGCTGTTGCACCTGTGCGAGCGTGTCGAGCGCCACGCCGACCACGATCAGAAGCGACGTTCCGCCGAAGGTGAACGGCACGTTCAACGCGCGCGAGATCACGACAGGCAGCAGCGCGATCAGCGTGAGGAAAATCGCGCCCGGCAGCGTGATGCGCGTGATCACCTGGTCGATGTACTCGGCCGTCCTCGCGCCCGGCTTCACGCCGGGAATGAATCCGCCCTGCTTCTTCAGGTTCTCCGCCAGGTCGATCGGGTTGAAGATGATCGACGTGTAGAAGTACGTGAAGAACAGGATGAGCACCGCGGAGGCGATCAGGTACCACACGCTGCCCGGGTTGAACAGCTCGGCCAGCCGCTGCGCGGTGGGGTACTGCGGGAAGAATTGCGCGAACGCCCCGGGCACGACGATGATCGACTGGGCGAACACGATCGGCATCACGCCCGCGGTGTTGATACGCAGCGGAATGAAGCTGCGCGCCGCCTCTCGCATGCGTCCCCGCGCCATCGTGCGCTGCGGGATCTGGATCAGGATGCGCCGCGCCGCCATCGTCATCGCGACGACCGCCGCCACCACCGCGACCATGATTGCCGTCAGCACCAGCACCGAGAACGGCCCGATCACGCCCTTCGACATGAAGTTGAACGTCGAGCCGATGCTCGGCCAGATGCGCTCGACGATCGAGAAGAAGATGATCAGTGACGCGCCGTTGCCCAGTCCGCGCTCCGTGATCTGCTCACCGAGCCACATGACGAAAACGGCGCCCGTCGTAAGGAAGAACGCCATCTGGAGCCGGAAGCCCATTCCGGGATTCGCGATCGCGCCCTGCAGCGATTCCGTGAACAGCGCGAAGCCCCACGCCTGAACCGCGGCGAGGAACACCGTGGCATAGCGCGTCCACTGGTTGATCTTCTTCCGGCCTTCCTCGTCCTTCTGCATCTTCTCCACCTGCGGCACCACCGCCCCGGCGATCTGGACGAAGATGCTGGCGGAGATGTACGGCATGATGCCGAGCGCGAAGACCGTCGCCCGCGACAGCTGGCCGCCCGTGAAGAGATCGTAGAGGCCGAGGAGCCCGCCTCCGTTCTGCGACTGGTTGCGGAAGAAGTCCGTCAGCGCCTGGACGTCCACGCCTGGTGCCGTGATGTGCGCGCCGATCCGGTAGATCAGCAGGCACAGGAGCGTGAAGACGATCTTGTCCTTCAGCTCCGGCGTCTTGAAGACGTTCGAGACCGCCGCGGCGGCATTGCTCTGTGCCATGCGAATGCTCCTGGGGGGTGCGGCGTTACTCCTCGACCTTTCCGCCCGCGGCGACGATCGCCTGGCGTGCGGCTGCGCTGACCTTGAGGCCGCGCACCGTGACCGCCTGCGTGAGCTCCCCATTGGACAGCACCTTCACCGGTCCCTGTCGCTTGACGAGTCCCGCCGCACGAAGCGCGTCGGCCGTTACCTCGCCCTCGAGCAGCGCGAGCTGGTCGAGACGGATGACGTTCGGTTCCTGCCGGAACGGATTCGTGAAGCCACGCTTCGGCAGCCGGCGCGTGAGCGGCATCTGCCCGCCCTCGAACTGCGGCTTGCCGCCACCGGGGCCGTGATGACCCGCGCGTGCCTTGCTGCCCTTGTGTCCCTTGCCCGACGTCTTGCCCGTGCCGGAGCCCGGGCCACGCCCGATACGCTTCCGGTCCCGGTTCGAGCCGGGAGCCGGAGCGAGGTTATGAAGTCCGATCTTGTCCGTCGCCACTGTCTTACTCCTCGACGGGCACCACCTCAATGAGGTGGCGCACCTGCTTGAGTTGTCCACGAAGAGCGGGGGAATCCTGCTTGATCACCTCGTCCTGGTGGTGCTTGAGCCCGATCGCTTCGAGCGTCGACTTCATCCGCCACGAGTGACCGATGCCCGAGCGCGCCTGCCTGATGCGCACCGTGCCCGTGGTCAGCTCGTTCTTGCCTGTCGTCCTGGGCCCCTTGCTCGGGTGCCACACGAATGTCCGTGCCATGTTAGACGCCCACCTTCGATACACCGCGCGACCGGTAGCCGAGCTTCGCCGGATCGATGCCGCGCTCACGCGCAATCTGGTCGACCGTCGTGAGCTGCGCCAAACCGTCCATCGCCGCGCGAACCATGTTGTGCGGATTCGTCGAGCCGAGACTCTTCGTGAGGATGTCGGTGATGCCGACACACTCCATCACCGCGCGAACCGCACCGCCGGCGATCACGCCGGCGCCCGGAGCCGCCGGCTTCATCCACACTTCGCCAGCGCCGTGCTTGCCCGTGACTTCGTGGGGAATCGTCGCGCCCGTGAGCGGAACGCTCACCAGGTTGCGCCGAGCCGCCTCGACGGCCTTGCGGACCGCCTCGGAAACTTCGTTCGCCTTGCCTGAAGCAAAGCCCACCTTCCCCTGTCCGTCGCCCACCGCAACGAGCGCGTTGAAGCTGAAGCGACGACCACCCTTCACGACCTTGGCCACGCGGTTGATCGCGACCACGTTCT
>JBDSSY010000027.1:0-16992 GCA_039928585.1 Gemmatimonadaceae bacterium
AGGGGACTCGCCCGATCGACGTGCTCCGCCCGCGCCCAGACCTGATCGTACCGTGCGTCGCCCGTCACCGACACGCGCCGCGAGGGCACGCCGAGCGCGATGAGACGATCGGCGTCCTCGGTACTCACGGCGCCGACGCAATCGAGCCGCGCATACGCATCGCGAAGCAGGGCGCGGGCCAACCCAGAGCGTCGTGACGAGGAGGATGCGAGCGTGGCACTCACGAGACCTAGCCGTGTGCCGCGCCGCGACGCCTCGCGCGCGAGCGTCGGCCAGACATCCAGCTTGCTGAACACCAGTGCGGTAGGCGACAGCGCCTCCAGGGCCGTCCGCATGTCCGAGTTCGCGTCGAATGGCAGCACGTCGCGGAAGTCGACGTCGAGCGCGTGGGCGAACGACCGCGCACTCGGGGAGAACCAGGTATACGCGAGCTGCATGGCCGGCCGTCGTTGCCTCGCCAGCTCCAGGACCGGGCGAGCCTGGAGGCCCTCTCCGACACTCGGTGCATGCATCCAGAGCAGGGGACGCGATCGATCCCGAGAGAACGCGGCGAACCGCGACATGACGTCGCGTCGCGATGCGAACGTAGCGACGAGCTTTCGATCGGATTCGGGCGCGATCGCGGACAGCGCGCGCGCCAGCCGAGCGACTCCCTCGTAGCCGAACGCGAGCGCCTGATTCACCGCGCGACGGAACGCCGAGGAAAGTACGTGACTACTTCGGCCCGCGTGCCTTCGCGATCGCGGCCTCGATGGCGACGCGGAACGAGTCAACGGGATATGCGCCCTCGAGCTTCCGGTCGCCGATGAAGAAGGTGGGTGTCGACTGCACGCCGGCGCGGCTGCTGCGGTCGCGATCCGCGTCGATGAGTGGAAGCGTGGCGTGCGAGGTCATGCACTGGCGCCACGCGGCGGCATTCGCGCCCGCGGCCACGGCGAGCGAGTCGAACACCGGCATGGGATTCTCCATCGCGGCCCAGCGCGGCTGCGAGGTGAAGAGCGACTCGTGCAGCGGCCAGAACTTGTCCTGGACGGAGGCGCACATCGCCGCCTCGGACGCGCCGCGCGCGTTCTTGTGAATGCTGGCGAGCGGGAAGTTGAGATAGGCGAGGCGGACCTTGCCTGTCCGGACGAACTCGCGATCGATCGTGGCGAACGACTGGTCGTGCCACTGCTTGCAGTACGGGCACTGGAAGTCGCTCACTTCCACGAGCCAGATCGGCGCCGTGCCGGCGCCGCGAATGCGGCCACGGTCGGCGGCGGTGCTCACCGAATCGGTCAATCCTCCCGTCACGCCCGCCTCTCGAGGCTGCGACGCACTGGCGCCGGGCGTCGTGGCAGTCGCTCTGTCGGTCGCAGACGCGGCGTTCGCGGCCGGCGTCGCCTCGGAGCGCGCGCAGGCGGCGAGCGAAACGACAAGCGCGAGCGTGCCGAGCATGATGGTGGAGGTTCGCGGCATGGCGGGAGGGATGTGTGGTGGCCGACTGTCTCTCAAAGATAATGCAGCTACGGTGGCTCGGAGGGCGGCGGGACCGGCATGTCTGCCGTGATCGTGTGATGGGCGCTAACGTTGATGGACAGAGCAGGTACCGGCGGCACGTCCCCCCATCTCCCGAAATGCTTTCACTCGTCGCCGGACGCGCCCTCCTGGGCGCCCTGGTCCTGCTGCAGGGGGGACCGCAGATCCCGCCCCCCCAGGGGATGGTGAACGATTTCGCGAATGCCCTGCCTGCCGCGTCGATCGCTCGAATGGAACGCGTGGTCCAGGATGTCCGTGCCAAGTCGAGCGGCGAGATCGCGATCGTCACGCTGTCGGACCTCGGTGGGCGCGACCCGTCGGACATTGCGCTGCGCATCGGTCGTGAGTGGAAGGTGGGCAACATGGCCGCGATCGGCGATCGCTCGCGAAACGCGGGCGTCGTCATCCTGCTGGTGCCGAAGGAAACCTCGGGCGACGGACGCGGGTACTGCCGGGTCGAGACGGGGCAGGGCGCGGAAGGATTCATCACCGACGCCACGTCCGCGGCGATCTGTCGCGAGGCGACGCCGGCGTTCCAGCAGCGAGAGTATGGCGCCGGTCTCGAGCTCGTGACGTTGGGCGTGGCCCAGCGGTTCGCCACGGAGTTCGGATTTGCGCTCGATACCACGCTCGAACGACCGGTGGTGCGAGCTCCTGCCGGCGCGACCCGGCGTGGGCGTGGGGGGATCAATCCGGCATTCCTGCTGCTGCTGCTCTTCATCGTCCTGTCACTGCTGGGCAAGGGTCGACGCGGCGGTGGGGGATGCCTCCCATTGTTTCTGCTGGGCGGGATGGGCGGAGGACGCGGGGGAGGCTGGAGCAGTGGAGGCTTTGGCGGCGGCGGCGGCGGCGGATTCGGTGGCTTCGGTGGTGGTGGTGGATTCAGTGGTGGCGGCGGCGGCTCATCCTGGTAAAGGCGATCATGGCGACGATGACACTCGACGATCTCGTGACGCAGCTGCGTGCGGCCTACGGCGACCATCTCTCTGGAGTGGTGCTCTACGGCTCAGCCGCGTCGACCGAGCACATTCCACGGAAATCGGATTACAACGTGCTGGTGTTGCTCGACCGCGTGGAGCCCGTGACGCTGGCATCGTCGTCGTCGGTGGCGCGCGCGTGGCACGAAGCGGGAAATCCGCCGCCGATGACGATGACGATCGCCGAGTGGCGGCGGTCGTCGGACGTCTTTCCCATGGAGTACGCGGACATCATCGATCGGCATCGCGTGCTGCACGGGTCCGTCCCGCTCGACGGAGTGACCGTGTCCCATGATCACCTGCGCCTGCAGCTCGAGCAGCAGGTGCTGGGGAAGCTGCTGCAGCTGCGGCAGGGTGCATTGCTGGCCGGCCCTGACGGCAAGCGGCAACTCGAACTCATCACGGCAAGTCTCAGCACGATGATGGTGCTCTTTCGTTCGGTGCTCCGCCTGCATCGGCAGCAGCCCGAGACGGACAACGTCGTGCTCGCGCAGCACGTCGCCTCACTCGCGGGTCTGGACGCCACGCCGTTCGTGCGGGCGATACGACACGTGCGCGATGAATCGAAGCTGCCGGCCAGCGAGGCCGGTCAGGTGCTCTCGGGGTACCTCATCGGCATCGAACGGCTGAACGCGCACCTCGATGGATATGTCTCGGCATCGTGATGCACTCGCCATCGGAGCGCGCGACGACCATCTTTCGTGGCATCCCTTTCACGCTCAATCAGGAATGACTCCCATGACACGTCGCTGGCTCGCGCTTCTTCTCCCGCTCGTCCTCACGGGATGCGGGTATAACAAGATCCAGACGCTGGACGAACAGGCGAATGGCGCGCAGGGGCAGATCGAGGTGCAGCTGCAGCGTCGCGCCGACCTCATTCCGAATCTCGTGGAGACGGTGAAGGGCTTCGCCAAGCAGGAACTGGCAGTATTCGGCGAGGTCGCTCGCGCCCGGGGCGGACTGCTGGGCGCGGTGCAGAGCAAGGACCCCGAGCAGATGGCGGCGGCGAACGCCACGATGACCGGTGCGCTCGGTCGACTGCTGGCGGTATCGGAGGCGTATCCGCAGCTCAAGAGCGACCAGGGTTTCCTGAAGCTGCAGGACGAGCTCGCGGGTACCGAAAACCGGATCGCCGTGTCGCGCACGGACTACAACGGCGCGGTGCAGCAGTACAACTCGATCATCCGCACCTTTCCCACCGTACTCACCGCGAAGATGACGGGAGCCAAGGAGCGGAAGTATTATCAGGTCGCGGATGCCGCGAACCGGGAAGCGCCGAGTGTCAACTTCGGGGATCCGGCACCGAAGCCGTAACGGCGACAGAGCGGGGATGACGCCTCGTCATCCCCGTTCCTTGGGAAAGAGCGGGTCTCCTTTCTTCACGGCCCAGCCGGTGGCGTCGATATCGGCGAGGGTCGCGAAGCGCTGCTCCCCGACAGTGCCGGGCGCGCCGAGCTGGGTCCACAGCTCGGCCGCCTTGGTCGGCATGAAGGGCGAGATGCAGACGGCCTGCCTCGCGAGCTGGCGCATCAGCGAGGCGAGCGTCGTCGCGAGGTCGCCGCGAAGCGCAGGGTCCTTGGCGAGCTTCCACGGCGCCTGACGATCCACGTACTCGTTGCCGAGCGCCACGCTCTGCCAAACGACCTTGAGCGCCTCGTGCAGCAGGTACCCGCGCGAGCCGTCCATGGCTCCATGGTACTCCAGCAGTCCGTCTCCATCCGCGTCATCGACGCGCGTGCGCTCGCCCGCCGGCACAATCCCATCGAAGTAGCGCTCGACCATCGAGATGGCGCGACTGGCGAGATTGCCCCACGCGTTGGCCAGATCGGCGTTGTAGCGCTCCGCGAACCGTTCCCACGAAAAGCTTCCGTCGGCGTCGAATGGAATCTCGCGGAGCAGGAAATACCGGAAGGCATCCGCGCCGTATTTGCCGATGGCCTCATCGAGGTCGAGACGCACGCCCGCAGACTTGCTGAAACGCTCGCCTCCAAGCAGGACGAATCCGTGCCCCCAGACCCGCGCGGGCAACGGGATCCGTGCGGACTCCAGCATGGCCGGCCAGATGACGGAGTGAAAGCGCGTGATGTCCTTGCCCACGACATGAAGATCTGCCGGCCAGCGCGTCGCCCAAACACTGTTCGGAAATCCGGTGGCGGTGAGGTAGTTCGGTAGTGCGTCGAACCACACGTACGTCGTCTGCACCTCACCCGAGCTGAGCGGACGCGGAAAGGGAATGCCCCACTGCAACCGGGAGCGGCTGGCCGAGACGTCTTCGAGGCCACGGTCGAGCAGCGCGAGCATCTCGTTGCGCCGGCTTTCGGGTTGGAGAAAGGGCGACGGCGTCGTGAGCAGGCGCCTCAGAAATTCTTCATAGCGGCTGAGCCGAAAGAACCAGTTGCGTTCCTGTACTCGCTCGAGCGAGCGCGTCGGATGCAGCACGCACTTCCCGTCCACGATCTCCGCGTCCTGCTTGAACGATTCGCAGCCGACGCAGTAGAGACCTTCGTACGCCTTCTCGTAGAAGTCATCCGGATTGTGCTCGAAGATGCGCTCGATCAGCGCCTTCACGCCGTCGCGGTGCATCTGGTCGGTGGTCCGGATGAACTGGTCGTACGAGATGTCGAGTCGCGACCACATCGCACAGAACGTCGCGGCGAGCGAGTCCACCAGCGCCTGGGGACTCACACCCTGCTGGGACGCCGTCTGCTCCACCTTCTGCCCGTGTTCGTCCATCCCGATCAGGAGATGGACGGCGTCACCGCGCAACCGTCGGTACCGGGCGATTGCGTCGGCTCCGATCTTCTCGTATGCGTGTCCCACGTGCGGCTCGCCATTCGCGTAATCGATGGCGGTCGTCAGGAAATACGTGCTCACTCAGGCGCCGTCCGCGTCATCGCCGCTCTGGGGGTTGGCGGGTGGAGACGACGGCGCGCCGCCGCCGGGACGATTCCGGCGTCCGCCTCGCCGGCCGCGCCGGCGCTGGCTTCGCTTCTCGGCGTCTGACCCGTCGGTCGTGGGTGACCCGCGCGTGCTTGTCGCTTCAGTATCGAGTGCGATCGGCGGTTGTGTCTCGAGCGCCGTCTCGAGACTCGAGCGTGCGTGACCAAGTGTCGGCGCGTCTGCTTCAACGGTCGGGCGAACGACGGGAGGGTGAACTTCGCTCTTGCTGGTGTCGATCTCGATCGCCTCGTCGTCGTCGTGTTGCCCCGGGGACGGCACGACTTCGCGCGCTGCGGCCTCGAGCGCCGGCGCGAGCGCATCGCCGGCCACACTCATTTCGTCGCGCAGGTCGGCCAGCCCGATGGTGCGCATGTCGCCATCGAGACCACGCAGCGTGACGCGCTCACGAAAAATGTCATTGCCGATGACCTTCTCTTCCACCCGGGACGTCTTCACGACCTTTCCCTCTTTCGGGTACTTCCGGCGGCTCTGCACATAGAACTCGTGCTCGTATCGGAGACAGCACATCAGGCGCCCGCACGCCCCCGAGATCTGGGACGGGTTGAGTGAGAGACGCTGATCCTTGGCGACACCGAGATTGACCGGCCGCAGCTCGGGCAGCCAGGACGCCGAGCAGTACTGGCGACCGCAGCGACCGATGCCGTCGAGCCGCTTCGCCTCGTCGCGCACGCCGATCTGCTTGAGCTCGATCCGCGTGCGAAACAGCGACGCGAGTTCGCGCACGAGGGTGCGGAAGTCGACGCGCTTCTCCGCCGTGAAATAGAACGTGAGCTTCTTTCGGTCCCACTGCCACTCGGCGTCGGTCATCTTCATGACGAGCGCATTCGCCTTCACGCGCTCCATCGCCTTGTGTCGAGCCTCGTCGTCGCCGACGCGAAGTTCGGCATGGCGGCGCAGGTCCTCCTCAGTCGCGACGCGTTTCACGGGGCGAGTCGGCGCCACGCCGAAGAGACCGTGCGGCACCTTGGCCGAGCGCTGTTCCGCCTGGGGGCCGGTGGAATGGACGTGGCCGAGATCCTCGCCGCGGTCGACGTCGACGATCACGGCCGTGGCGCGCGCTGGCACGTCGGCGTTGTCCCAGCGGAAGAACTCCCGGCGATTGCCCTTGAACGCGACCTCGACCAGTACTTCCACGCTACTCGACGTACTGCCCCATCCGCAGGAACTTCTCGCGGCGGCGGCGCGTGAGCTTGTCGGGCTTGAGTCGGCGAAGGTCGTCGAGCTGGCGAAGGAGCACTTCCTGGAGTGCCGCCGCCGTGACCTCGTGATTCGCGTGGGCTCCTCCCGGCGGCTCGGGCACGATTTCGTCGATCACGCGTAGTTCGAACAGGTCGGGCGCCGTGATGCGAAGCGCCGTCGCCGCGCGCTCACGATTCTCGAGCTTGCCGTCCTTCCACAGGATGGCGGCCGCCCCTTCGACGCTGATCACCGAGTAGACCGCGTTCTCCAGCATGTTGACGCGGTCGGCGACGCCGAGGGCGAGCGCGCCGCCCGAGCCGCCCTCACCGATGACCGTGGCGATGATCGGTGTCTCCAGGAGACTCATCTCGAACAGGTTGCGCGCGATGGCTTCACTCTGCCCGCGCTCCTCGGCGCCCAGTCCGGGCCACGCACCAGGCGTGTCGATGAAGGTGATGACGGGCACGTGGAACTTCTCGGCCAGCTTCATGAGCCGCAGCGCCTTGCGGTAGCCCTCGGGGTGCGGCATGCCGAAGTTGCGACGCAGATTTTCCTTGGTGTCGCGGCCGCGCTGGTGGCCGATCACCATGACAGTTTCGCCATCGAGACGCGCCCATCCGCCGACGATGGCTGCGTCTTCGCGAAAGGCGCGGTCGCCGTGCAGCTCGATGAAGTCCGTGAAGCACAGTCGCAGGTAATCTTCGGTGAGCGGGCGCTTGTTGCTGCGCGCCACCTGCACGCGCTGGAGCGGCGTGAGGGTCCGGTAGATTTCCTCCCGCAGCTCGACAAGCTTGGCCTCGAGCGGGGCGATCTCCTTGCCCACATCGAGCTGACGTTCCCCGGCAAGCTTCTTGAGCTCGTCGATCTGCTTCTCGAGCTCGATGATCGGCTTCTCGAACTCCAGTGTGGCAGTCGCCATCCGTGTCAGCTCCCGCGCACGAGGCGGACCCGCTCGTTGCCGAGCAGCGCCCGCAGATCGGTCAGTGCGGCCTGAGTGGCCGCGAGTCTGAGCGTGCGCGACTTCAACCGCGCCCGCGTGCCATTTCCATCGTTCCATCCCAGCTCGAGCGGCGGAGCGCCCGTGTGCGGCGTCGCATGGGCATCGATGACCGCGCGCACGTCGTTCATGACGGCAGCCGTCAGCGAATCTCCCAGCGCGAGCTCGATCGCGATCGACACCTGCCCGCTGAGTCGCAGCTCCGCGAACGGCGTCACCGATTCCACGATGAAGGTAGGACTGTCGGCGTCCTGGTCGCGCTTCGAGTAGCCGCCCTTCATGAGGACGGGCACATCGGTACGGACCCGGTCGGCGAGCATGCCCCAACTCTCGGGGAAGACCAGTACCTCGGAAGATCCAGAAAAATCCTCAACTGTCAACCGGGCGAATTCAGCGCCGGACCGTTTGCTCAGCTGCCGCTTGATGGCCGTGACGACGACACCCATGACAATTGGGTCCGCGTTCCAGCTGCCGAGTTGGCTCACCGTGTGCGTGGCGAACAGCTCGCATTCCACGCGGTACGGCTCCAGAGGATGGCCGCTGATATAGAAGCCGAGAATCTCTTTCTCGCGCGTCAGCCGCTCCGATTCCGCCATCGGCGCAACGTTCGGCAGCACGCGCGGCGCATGTGGACCGTTGTCCTGTCCGTCGACCGCGGCGCCGAACATCGAGACCTGTCCCATCTCGCGTTCCTGCTGCTTGAGCGACGATTCCTGCATGGCTGCATCGAGGGACGACCAGTACTGCGCGCGGTGCCCGCCCAGTCCGTCGAGCGCACCGGAGGCGATCAGCGCTTCGAAGACGCGCTTGTTGCACGCGCGCAGATCGACCCGGTCGGTGTAATCGAAGAAATCCTCGAACGGCTTCGCGCGCTTCGCCGTGAGGATCGACTCGATGGCGCCCTTGCCCACGTTCCGGACGGCGCCCAGTCCGAACCGGATGCGCTTTGCGTCGAGCACGGTGAACTTGTAGCCGGATTCATTCACATCGGGCGGGAGCACCTCGATGCCGAGCTCTCGCGCCTCGTTGATGAACTTGACCACCGAGTCCGTATCGCCGATGGACGACGAGAGGATGGCCGCCATGAAGTCAGCGGGGTAGTGCGCCTTGAGATACGCTGTGTGAAACGAGATGACGGAATACGCGACCGAGTGGGACTTGTTGAAACCGTACCGCCCGAACGTCTCGATCTGGCCGGCGAGCTCCTCGATGATTTTTCGATCGTAGCCGCGAGCGATCGCCTTCGTCGTGAACTTGCCGAGTTCCTCGCGAATGAGAAGCGGGTCCTTCTTCCCGACAGCCTTGCGCAGCACGTCGGCTTCGGCGAGCGAGATGCCAGCCAGCGTCTGCGCCAGACGCATCACCTGCTCCTGATAGGTGATGACGCCATACGTGGGCCTGAGAATGGGTTCGAGTTCGGGCAGCGCGTAGCTCACCGGCTCCTCGCCGCGCTTTCGCCGCTGGTAGACCTTGTGCATGCCGGCGTCGAGCGGTCCGGGCCGCAGGAGCGCGTTGGACGCCACGAGATCGTCGAAGCTGTCGCACCGGATGGAGCGCAGCATGTCGGTGGCCAGCGCGGACTCGAACTGAAACACGCCGATCGTGCGCCCTGCGCGCAGCATCTGGTAGGTCTTCGAGTCCGCCATGTCGACCGCATCGAGGTCGGGGCGGATGCCCGTACGGGCCTGGATGTTGTCGAGCGCGTCACGGATGACCGTGAGCGTCGTGAGCCCGAGAAAATCCATCTTGAGCATGCCGGCGTGCTCGAGACAGTTCATGTCGTATTGCGTGACGATGACCGTGTCGTCGCTCCCGGCGCCCGCTCCCTTGCTGGACACGGTGGCGATGGGCACGTAGTCGTCGAGCGGTCCGGGCGCGATGACGACGCCGGCGGCGTGCACGCCGGTGTGGCGTGACAGCCCCTCGAGCGCGATCGCATAGTCGAGCAGGCGCGTGTAGCGATCGTCGGAGCCGTAGAGCTTCTTGATCTCCGGGACCTGCGTGATCGCCTCTTTCACCGTGAGGTTGTACGCCGGGCCGTTCGGGACCAGCTTCGCCAGCGCGTCGGTTTCCGCGGGGGTGAAGCCGAGCGTGCGGCCCACGTCCTTGATGGCCGCGCGCGACTTCATCGTCCCGAAGGTGACGATCTGGCCCACCGATTCCCTGCCGTACTTCTGTCGCACGTATTCGATGACCTCGCCTCGGCGCTCGAAGCAGAAGTCGACGTCGATGTCGGGCATCGAGACGCGTTCCGGATTCAGGAAGCGCTCAAACAGCAGGTCGTACTTGAGCGGGCAGACGTCCGTGATGCGGAGTGCGTACGCCACGAGAGATCCAGCGGCCGATCCGCGTCCTGGTCCCACGGGAATGTCGAGGTCCCGCGCCGCCTTGATGAAGTCGTAGACGATGAGGAAGTAGCCGGCATATCCGGTCTTTGTGATGACGGCGAGTTCGTACTCCAGCCGCTCCTGCACGTCGGGCGACAGCGTGTCGCCATAGCGTTCGTGCGCGCCGGCGGTGGCGAGCTGCACGAGGTACTCGTTCTCCGACCGTACTTCCGGCGGAAGCGGGAAGGACGGGACGTAGTATTTCTTCTCGAACGCGAAGCCCGCCTCGTCGGCGATCCTGAGCGTGTTCTCCAGGACGTCCGTACGATCCGGAAAGCGCGCTTGCATCTCCGGGGCGCTCTTGAAATACAGGCCCCGGTCGTAGTGCATCCGGTTCTGATCCGAGTAATCCTTCCCGAGCCCGATGCAGAGCAGGATGTCGTGCGCGTCGTGATCGTCGGCCTTCAAAAAGTGCGCATCGTTCGTGGCGATGACCGGCAGGCCGAGCTCCTCGCCAAGTTGCAGCACCAACGCATTGTGCTTCGCCTGGCCCTCTGAATCGTGGGCCTGCACCTCGAGGAAATAGCGGTCCCGGAAGACGTTCGCATACCAGGACGCGGCCTCGCGGGCGCCTTCAGCATTACCCGCCCCGAGATTGACCGCGATCTCCCCCGCCAGACAGGCCGAACTGACGATGAGCCCTTCGTTGTATTTCGCAAGCAGTTCGCGGTCCACGCGAGGCTTCGAATAGAAGCCCTCGGTGTACGCCAGCGATGACAGCTTCACCAGATTCTTGTAGCCGACCATGTCCCGCGCGAGCAGGACGAGGTGGTAATAGGGTTTCATCCCCGGTCCCGGCCGCCCCTTCGTCCGCCGATCACCCGGCGCGACGTATGCCTCCATGCCGATGATCGGCTTGAGCCCGGCCTTCTTCGCCTTCTCCTGGAACTCCCACGCCGCGTGGAGATTGCCGTGATCCGTGATCGCCAATGCCGGCTGCTCGAGCTCGATCGCCCGGGCGATCAGGTCATCGATGCGGTTGGCGCCATCGAGGAGTGAGTACTCCGAGTGGCAGTGGAGATGAACGAAGGACATCTTGGAAAGGATAGCGACCGCGACCCGTCGCGTCAAAGGCGAACGATCTCATGGCGACAGTGGAAGTGACTGAAAATAAAAGACTTAGGTGGGTGCGACGAGCGCTGCGGGCGCTCGCGTTCGTCGCCATCGCGCTCGTCGCCTGGCTCGTCTTCGCGCCCACCGGTCGCTACCTGCTTCGCGGAGCGTGGGAAGAGGCGAAGATCCTCGCGCGTCGCCGTCCCCTCGCCGAAATACTGGCGGATTCAGCCACGACGCCCGTACTGCGCGCCAAAGTCGAGCTCGTTCTGGCGGCGCGCGCATTCGCTCGCGATTCCCTTGGCCTGCGCGTCGGGGAAAGCTTCTCGACCTACAGCGAAACCGGGCGCGATACGATCACCCTCGTCGTGTCCGGTGCGTATCGCGATCGACTCAAGTCCTACACATGGTGGTTTCCCGTCGTAGGCCGCGTGCCGTACAAGGGATACTTCGACTTCGGCGAGGCTCGCCGGCAGGAGCGCGCCCTCAACGCGCGCGGTTTCGACACGCGACTCGGCGCTGTCTCGGCCTTCAGTACACTGGGCTGGTTCAACGATCCATTGCTGCCGTCGACGCTTCGTGCGGACTCGTTGACGCTCGCGAATACGGTGATCCACGAACTGCTCCACAACACCTACTTCGCGGCAGGCGGGGCGGTGTTCAACGAGAGCTTCGCCAACTTCGTCGGATCGCGGGGGGCGCAGCGGTTCTTCCGAAGTCGCGGGCAGGAGACGGCAGCGGCCGAAGTCGCGGCGCGGTGGCAGGACGAGCGGGTACTCGGCCGATTCTGGGCGACACTCTACGCACGCGTGGATTCCGCATTCAAGTCGCATCCCGGCGATGAAGCTCGCGCGGTGGCCGAACGTCTGGCGGCTCGCCAGCTGTTGTTCTCCGAGGCGCGCGCTTCGCTACTGAACGATCTGGCGCCCATGCTCAAGACCATCAGCATCCGATCTGTGGAACGGGTCCGGCTGGACAACGCGGTGCTCATGTCACGACGCGTGTACCTCACCGACCTCGACGCGTTCGACGCGGTGCTGACGAGGAATCGCGGCGACCTGCGGGCGACGGTCGCCGAAATCATCGCGGCCGCGAAGGCAGACGACACGAAGAAGCCGTTCGATGTGGTGAAGCGGCTGGCGGGACTGTCCGTCACCACCGACCCGACGGCAGGCCGCACGCAGTGATGCGGCTCAACTCTTCGCGCCGAATCGCCCGCGCATGAGCGCCCGCAGATCCACCACGGGCGACGTGAGCGGCTCCGGCACTGGCAGCTCGCCCGGCTCCTCGACGACGACGCGCTGCATGTTTGACCGCACGCCACGATCGAAGAACCGCGACAGCTGATCGAAGCTGTACTCGGCCCCGCGACGCGAGCCGTAGACCTGCATCGGATAGACGACCGCCAACTCGTCCTTCGCGCGGGTGAGCGCGACGTACATGAGACGGCGCTCCTCCTCCAGCTCGTCAGGATCCTGCACCGCGCGTGACGACGGGAACCAGCCGTCCACAGCCCAGATGACGAACACGGCTTTCCATTCCTTGCCCTTCGCACTGTGCACGGTGCTCAGCACGAGCGCGTCGTTCTCCGACTCCGAGCCGCCCGCCAGATCCTGGGTGTTGGACGGCGGGTCGAGCGCGAGCGCTGCGAGGAATGCCGAGCGCGAGGGATAGCCAGCCGCAATGGTGCGGAGCTGATCGAGGTCGGCGAGCCGGGCTTCGGGACGATCGTATTTCTCCTTGAGGACTGAGTCGTAGATCGCGCGGACGGCGGCGATGTCGCTGGCGACCTTTGCGCCGGCCGTGTCGCCGTCACGGTTGGCCAGGCCGCGGAGTTGACGCAGCATCACGGAGAGCGAGCGATGCGCGTCGCGCGCGCGCGGCGGCGGCACGAGATGCGTGAAGGCGTCGGGATCCCACGCCCGCTCCTGCATCGCCGTCATCATCGTGCGCGCGGTTGTGTCACCGATGCCCGGCATGAGCATCAGGATGCGATACCAGCTCACCTCGTCGCGCGGATTCTCCGACACGCGCAGGAAGGCGAGCACGTCCTTCACGTGCGCCGCCTCGAGGAACTTGAGTCCACCCCACTTCTCGAACGGGATCTTGCGATTGGCGAGTTCGATCTCGAGGTCGGCCGACATGTAGCCGGCACGAAAGAGCACCGCCATCTCGCGCAACGGCATGCCACCCTCATGCAGCTGGAGCACACGGTCGGCCACGAATCGCGTCTGCTGTGCCTCGTCCTTCGCCGTGACGAGCCACGGCTGCTCTCCCCCTTCGCGATGCGTGTAGAGCTCCTTGGTGAATCGCTCCTCCGCGCGCGAGATGACGATGTTGGACAGGGCGAGAATGGGCGCGGTACTCCGGTAGTTCTGCGCCAGCGTCACCATCGTCGTGCCGGGAAAATGTCGCGGGAAATCGAGGATGTTACGAAAGTGCGCGCCACGAAAGGCGTAGATGCTCTGCGCGTCGTCACCGACGACGGTGAGCTTGCGATGCGTGCTGCACATGCCGCGGAGAATGCGGGCCTGGAGCAGGTTGGTGTCCTGATACTCATCGACGAGCACGTGCTCGTACAAGCCGGCGATTCGCGACTGCAGCTCGGGAGACGCCTCGAGCATGAGCGCCCAGAACAGCAGCAGGTCGTCGTAGTCGACGAGATTCCGTTCCTGCTTGCGCAGTGTGTAATCGGCGAAGAGCGCAGTGATCTGCGCTTCGTACTCCAGGAAGTGAGGGGTATCGCGGTGGAGCAGCTCGTCGAGCGGAAGCTCCGTGTTGACGTGGCGCGAGTAGAGCCAGTGCAGCGTTTCCTTCTTGGGAAACCGTTTTGCCGTTTTCGCGAAGCCCATTGCGCCGCGGGCGAGCTGCATGAGGTCTTCGGCGTCACCCCCATCCATGATCGTGAAGTCGGCCGGCAAGCCGGCGGCGGCGCCGAACTGCCGCAGCAGGCGGTGACCGACCGAATGGAAGGTTCCGCCATGAACTCGCGCGCCGGCCGAGCCGACGAGTCGCTCGGCGCGCGACAGCATCTCGCCGGCCGCGCGGCGCGTGAAGGTGAGCAGCAGGATCCGCTCGGGGGCGATGCCGCGCTCGACGAGGGCGGCGACGCGGTGAATCAGCGTGCGCGTCTTGCCTGTTCCGGCGCCAGCGATGACGAGCAGCGGGCCATCGCCGAAGGTGGCGGCGCGCGCCTGATCCGGGTTCAGGGACGAGGTAAGCGCCGTGTCCGCGGCTGGCACGTCGCGCGCGCGAGGGCGGTAGAGCCGCGGGCCGTCATCCATACGGCCAATATACGGCGCGGGCCGAACGGGTGCCGAACCATTCGGACGCACACGGGTCAGCGTGTACGCGGGCCACCGAGCTGCGAGACGAGCCAGTCGTGCAGGCCGGTGCTCGCGTGCGGACAATACACGACGGGGCTCGTCGCGAGTGCATCGGCGGGATTCGACCCCGCTGGTCCCACCAGAAGCGCCGGTGTCCGCCTCAGCCAGCTCCAGAGCTTGTCGTCCTCGGCGATCCAGCCCGTCGTCTCGGCACAGTCGAGCCGCCCCGGAGCCAGTACGTACGCCGCCGCCATCAGGTCGAACGGATAGAAGGCGGCCCGTCCGACATCGTCCTTCCAGAAGTCGAGCCATTCACGGGATCGCGCCGCGACCCACGCCGCGGCCGCGTCTCGAGTCGCTATCCGGTCGAGATCCGTTTCGCTCAGGCCAAGTCCGCGCGCGGCCTCGTAGGAGATCAGCGTCGTTGGTAAGCGCATTCCCAGCACGACGGTCGCCGCAGCGCGGTCCTTGGCGAAGTTGAAGTCTCTGAAAACGGGACCGTGCCCGAACAACATGCCACCGCCCGCGCCTTCAGTGGGATGGAATAGGTGACCCGGCCGCCGTCCCATCACCGCGACAAGTCGCACGACGTTGCGTTGCAGATCGGGTCGACCGCGCAGCGCGGCGGCGATATTGGTCAGCGGTCCGAGGCTGACGAGCGTCAGCTCACCCGCGGCGAGCGCGTCCTGCAGTGCGGCGTGGGCCGGCGCGGACGACACGGAGCCGTCACTACTCATGGGATCCGCGGAGCCGCGATGCACAGGAGGCGTTGGGCCGCCATCGCGCGCCACTACCGTCATCAGGGCGCGGGTGGTGCTATCGGTGACGCTCACCGAGGCGTTCCCATGCACGGTGGATACGCCGACGATCGTGGCGCCGCTCGCGCGCAGAAGCAACAGCAAGGCGAAACAGTCGTCAGGATCGGTGGTGCGGCCGTGACCGCACGCGGCATCGGTGTCGATCCAGAGTCGGCTCGACGTGATGACGGCGGGGCCGCCCTGGACGATGGCCAGTGCCGACGCCGGAAGCTCGCCCGTCCTCCACGTTCGGATTGGAATCGCAAAGGTGAATAGCGCGAGCACGACCAGGCCCGTGACTGCCACGCCGACGTTGCGGGTCAAGCCCAAACGGGCGAAACGCATCCGATCCTCAAGCCATCACGTCGCGGCGCGTGCTGCCGGACGACGAGTCCTCCAGTGCGATCGCTCCCTGTAGTTCCTTCACGTCGACGCATCGTGCGGCAAGTCCGAAGACGGCCGCGATGGCGAGGCCGACTTGCGCGCGCACATCGCTCGCCAGTCGGACACCCAGCGGAAGGCCGGTTTGCTCTACCTCGCGCGCTACCGACGTCATCACCACCCCGGAGATTCCGCACGGCACCATGAGGTCGAAGTACGACAGGTCGGTCGTCACATTGAGCGCAAAGCCGTGCCAGGTGACCCAATCGCGTACGTGCACACCGATGGAGGCGAGCTTGCGCCCCTCGGTCCAAACGCCTGTCTGACCGGCGGAACGCTCGGCGGCGATCCCGAATGGCGCGAGTGCACGGATGAGCGCCTCCTCTACCTGCCGCAGGTGCCAGTGCAGGTCCTTCTTGTGCCGCTTGAGATCGAGGATCGGATACCCGACGAGTTGGCCCGGCCCGTGAAAGGTCACGTCGCCGCCGCGTTCCACCTCGAACAGCTCCACGCCTCGCGCGGCGAGCAGCGTCGGAGACGCCAGCAGGTGCTGCCGCTTCGCTGAACGTCCAAGCGTGATGACGGGGGGATGCTCGACGAGCAGCAGGATATCCTCGGCGATCGCTCCACTGATGCGTGCCTTCGCAACGGCGCGTTGAAAGGCAAGCGCCTCGGCATATGGCAGGGTGCCCAGATCGGCAACGAGAAGCTGCGGCATGGTCGGAATCTAGGAACTGTGCTGCACGAACGAAGAAAACTTCCGAAGCGAGCGGATTTCCGGATGCCCTACACCGTTGCGCCAGCCACTCGCTCGGCATGCAACTCGGCGACCGCGCGCTCGCGCTGCCGTTCGTCGAACGCGCCCTCGCTCCGGGCGATGACCAGCGTGGCAGCGCCGTTCCCGATGAGATTCGTGATCGCTCGTGCCTCGCTCATGAAGCGGTCCACGCCGAGCAGGATCGCGACGCCCTCCACCGGCACCACCCGCATGGCCGCGAGCGTGCTCGCGAGCACGATGAATCCGGAACCCGTGACGCCGGCGGCTCCCTTGCTGGTGAGCATCAGCACCCCGAGCACGCTGAGCTGCTGCGTAATGGAGAGATCGACGCCGAACGCCTGCGCGATGAACAGGGCTGCCATCGACAGGTAGATGGACGTGCCGTCCAGGTTGAACGAGTAGCCTGCCGGAATGACCAGCCCGACGACCGACCGCGAGCATCCGTAGCGTTCCATCTTGTCGAGCATTCGCGGAAGCGCCGCCTCGCTGGACGACGTACCGAGCACGATGAGGATCTCTTCCCGGATGAACTTGATGTACTCCCAGAGCGAGAATCCGTACCAGCGCAGGATCAGGTTGAGGACGACGAAGATGAACAGGAACATCGTCACGTACACATCGAGCATGAGCCGGCCCAA
>JBDSSY010000028.1:0-8343 GCA_039928585.1 Gemmatimonadaceae bacterium
GTCGGCATGAGCACCGTGCCGGAGGTGATCGTCGCGGTGCACGCGGGGATGCGGGTACTGGGGATCTCCATCGTAACCGATCAATGCCTGCCGGATGCAGTGGAGCCGGCTCACATCGCGACGATCATCGCGACGGCGGGCCGCGCCGAACCGCGGCTCACCGCGCTCGTGCGCGGCGTGCTCGAGCGATCATGACGGCCGGGGACGTGGTGTCGCGCTTTCGGCCGATACCGGCCGAGCTCGGCGCCAATGCGATGGAGCTCGAGTTGCTGGATCGCTGGCGGGAGGAACGACTGTTCGACCGCACGGTCGCCGCGCGGGCTGGCGCGGAGCCGTTCGTCTTCTTCGAGGGCCCGCCGACCGCCAATGGCAAGCCGGGCATTCATCATGTGTTCGCCCGGACGGTGAAGGATCTGTTCTGCCGGCATCGCGCCATGTCCGGATTCTTCGTCGACCGGAAGGCCGGGTGGGACACCCACGGGCTTCCCGTGGAGATCGAGGTGGAGAAGCGCCTCGGCATTCGCGGAAAGGAGGACATCGAGAAGCTCGGCGTCGCGGAGTTCAATCGACTCTGCCGCGAGAGCGTCTTCACGTACCGCGAGGATTGGCAGACGCTGAGCGAGCGGATGGCCTACTGGCTCGACTACGAGCATCCGTACGTCACCTACACGCCCGACTATGTGGAGAGCGTCTGGTGGGCGCTCGCCACGCTGTTCGAGAAGAAGCTGCTCTATCGCGGCCACAAGATCCTGCCGTACTGCTCGCGCTGCGGGACTGCGCTGTCCGACATGGAAGTGAAGCAGGGCTATCAGGACGATGAAGATCCGAGCGTGTACCTCGCGCTCGACCTCGGATCGGTCGGGGGTTCGGTCGTGGAGGACGCGGCCGGCATGCCGGGGCGTACCACACGGCGCATTCTCGTCTGGACGACCACGCCGTGGACGCTCGTGTCCAACGCGGCGCTCGCCGTGCACCCCGAGCTCGTGTACGTCGAGCTCGTGAAGACGGGCAGCGCCGACACGCGCTCGATCATCTTGGCGGACTCGCGCGCGCGCGCCGTGCTGGGAGAGGACTACACGACCCGCTGGACGCAGGTCGGCACGCTCACGGGCGTCGACCTCATCGGCGCGCGCTATCGTCGACCGTTCGACTGGGTCGAGTATCCGGAGGGAACGAGCCACGAGATCATCGTCGGCGAGAGCTTCGTGAGCGCGGACGATGGATCGGGCGTCGTGCACATGTCGCCTGCGTTCGGCGCCGATGACTACGCGGCGGGTCAGCGCCACAACCTTGCCTTCCTCCAGCCGGTCGATGAGCGCGGACGCTTTCCCGAGTCCCTGCCGCTCGTGGGCGGGAAGTTCGTCAAGGATGCCGACGCCGAGCTGATCGAAGAGCTCAAGCGCCGCGGAGTGCTCTGGAAGGCTGGCACGCTCACGCACTCGTATCCCCACTGCTGGCGGTGCGGGACGCCGCTGCTGTACTTCGCGCGCACCTCGTGGTTCGTCCGCACGTCGTCCTACAAGGACGAGATGCTCGCGCGCAATGCGCGCATCGACTGGAACCCGCCCGAGGTCGGGACGGGACGGTTCGGCGAATGGCTCGAGAACAATGTCGACTGGGCCATCTCCCGCGACCGGTACTGGGGCACTCCGCTACCGATCTGGGTGTGCGACGCGAATGCCGACCACATCGAGGCGGTCGGCAGCTTCGTCGAGCTCGCGAGGCGGAGCGGAGCGCCGCTTCCGGCGGACTTCGATCCGCACAAGCCGCTCGTGGACGCGTACGGATGGGCGTGCACGGTGGCCGGGTGTCCCGGAACGATGCGCCGCACCCCGCAGGTCGTGGATGCCTGGTTCGATTCGGGATCGATGCCGTTCGCCCAGTGGCACTTCCCGTTCGAGCACGCCGACGAACTGAGGGCGCATTTCCCGGCCGACTACATCGCCGAAGGGTTGGACCAGACACGTGGCTGGTTCTACTCGCTGCTCGCGATCGCCACCGGCCTGGGCGACGCGCTGCCGCGAAACGAGGCCGGCACCGCCTCTCCGTATCGCCACGTCGTCGTGAACAATCTCGTGCTCGACGCCGACGGGAAGAAGATGTCCAAGAGCCGCGGCAACATCGTGGAGCCGTGGGGCGTGTTCGAGCGCCATGGCGTGGACGCGACGCGATTGTTCCTCGTCAGCAGCAGCAAGGTCTGGGAGCCACGCGCGTTCGACGAAGCGATCATCCGGCAGGGAGCAGGACGCTTTCTCGTGACCCTGCGGAACATCTATGGCGGCATTTTCGCACAGTACGCAAACTTCGGCTGGTCCCCGTCCGACGCGGACCCGGCGCCGGCCGACCGGCCCGTGCTGGACCGGTGGATCCTCTCGCGACTGGCGACAGTCGAGCGCCGCGTGGACGAGTTGATGCTTGCGTACGACGCAACGGCGGCGACACGCGCAATCATCGCGCTGGTAGACGACGACGTGGCGAACTGGTACGTCCGGCAGACTCGCAAGCGGTTCTACGACGTGGACGGCACGGAGAATCGCGCCGCGTTCGCGACGCTGCACGAGGTGCTCGTGGTCGTGACCCGGCTGCTCGCTCCGGTGGCACCCTTCGTCACCGACTGGATGCACCGTGAGCTTACCGGGACATCGGTGCATCTCGCGGCGTACGTGCGTGACGGCGATCAGGCGAGCGATCTGCCGCTCGAACGCGCCATGGAGGCCGTGCGAACTCTGGCGACACTCGGTCGAGGCGCGCGCGAGCAGGCAGGCATCAACGTGCGCCAGCCGCTCGCTCGCATGGTGTGCGTGGCGCCGGGCGTTCCGGATGCGGCGCTGCAGGAGTTGCTGCCCGTGCTGGCTGCGGAACTGAACCTCAAGTCGATCGAATTGGCGACGAGCGGCGACGCGCTCGTCACGCTGGAGGCAAAGCCCAATTTTCGTTCGCTGGGAAAGAAGTTCGGGAAGAAGACCCCGCTCGCCGCAGAGGCCGTCTCGCGGTTCGAGAGCGATCATCTGCGTCGACTCGAAGCAGGCGACGAGCTCGTCGTGACGGTGGATGGCGAGACGCATGGAGTGACGCTCGACGACCTGACGATCGTTCGCCGCGCGTCGGGATCGCTCGTGGTACAGGAGCAGCACGGCTTCTTCGCCGCGATCGATCCGGCCATTACCCCAGCCTTGCGACTGGAAGGCGTGGCACGCGAGGTGATCAGCCGGGTACAGCGTATGCGAAAGGAGGCGGGATTGGCGGTCAGTGACCGCATCCGCCTTCGAGTGTCGGGCGACGCGCTCGCGCTGGAGTCGTGCGAGGCGCATCGCCTCTGGATCGCCGACGAAGTGCTGGCCACGTCGATCTCGATCGCCGCGGTCCAGCGCATGGATGACACGATGGCGAGGCAGTCCGTGGATCTCGACGGGATTCACGCGGATCTCGCCCTAACCAAGGATGAGTAGCATGGCCATGTCGGAGAGCGCGGTTACGAAGAACGGCGTCAAGTCGAAGCCGATGCCCAAGAAGCAGCTTCAGCACTTCGAGAAGCGACTCCTCGAGGAGCGCAAACGCGTATTGAAGGAGCTGGGACATTACGACGACGCGTTCGGCTCCACCTCCGAGGATTCAGGCGGCGATCTGAGCAGCTACTCCTTTCACATGGCGGATCAGGGGACCGATGCCATGGAGCGCGAGAAGGCGTTCCTGTTCGCCAGCCAGGAAGGGCGGTTCCTGTGGCACATCGACGAGGCGCTGCGACGTCTGTACCGTTCGCCCGACTCGTTCGGCAAATGTCACAACTGCGGTCAGGACATCGCGTTCGAGCGGCTGGACGCGCTGCCGCACGCACGCTTCTGCATCGCGTGCAAGCTTCGCGAGGAAGATGCCAAGTCGAAGTAATGCGCTGATGTTCTGGCCCGTGCTCGCCTTCGTCGCCGTGATGGATGTGGTGACGAAGGCGATCGCGGTCCGGACACTGGTGCCGCAGCGCGTGCCGCACGAGGTGCTCGGCGACTTCCTGCGCTTCACGCTGGTGTACAATCCGGGCGCGGCATTCGGCCTGCACGTCGGCCCGCTCTCGCGCTGGATCTTCACCGCGCTCACGCTCATCGCCCTCGTGATTCTCGGACGGTTGTACCTCTCGACGCAACGCGGCGACGTGCCGCGCGTGCTCGCGCTCGCCCTCGTGTGCGCCGGCGCGATCGGGAATCTGCTGGACCGGCTCCGATCGGATCTTGGCGTGGTCGACTTTCTCGACGTCGGATTCGGAGACTCGCGCTGGCCCACGTTCAATGTCGCCGACATGGCCGTGAGCATCGGGGCCATGCTGCTGGCGTGGGTGCTGTGGCAGGAGGATCGTGCGCTCGCACGTGACGGTGCATTGTCCAGCGCACCACCGTTGGCTGGAGTGGTGCCGGCCGACCGCGGTGACCTCGTCTGACCGCGCCCTCGGTTCATCAGCGAGTACCGGCGCGCCTGTTCTGGGGCACTGCCGCAGCCGTCGTCGCCGCCGACTTGGTGACGAAAGTGCTGGCGGAGCAGTTGCTCGCGCCGAGGCATGTGCCCCATCGGATCCTCGGCGACGTGCTCCGGTTCACGCTCGCGTACAATCCGGGCGCCGCCTTCAGCATGTCCGTCGGTCCGTACTCGCGGTACATCTTCGGCGCGTTCGCGGTCATCGCCCTCGTGGTGCTCTGGCGACTGTACCGGATGACGGGAGCAGGCTCGCGCGCTGGCGACTCCATGCGCATCATCGCGCTCGGCCTCGCGTTCGGTGGTGCGGCGGGTAATCTGGTCGATCGGTTCCGCTCGCCGCTGGGCGTCATCGATTTCATCGACATCGGCCTGGGTGACGTGCGATTCTGGACGTTCAACCTCGCGGACTCGGCCGTGACCGTGGGCGCCCTCGTGCTCGCGTGGTCGCTCTCGCGCGAGGAGCGGGAGTCCGCAGCCACGAAGGTGGCGGCTGAGCGCAGCGTCGCGCATCGGGCGGACGCACCGCCCGGAGTATCGGGGACGGGCGAGTGAGTGAGGCCGGCGCCACGGTGGGCCGGCACGATCTCGTGGTCGCGGAGGCGGATGCCCGACTCGACCTGTTCGTGGCGACCGCCCTCGACATCTCCCGCACCGCGGCCGCGACGCTGATCGCCACGGGCCGCGTACTCGTGGAAGGGCGGCTAGAGCGGTCAAGCTATCGAACCGTCAGCGGGGAACGGGTGCAGGTGGACATCGTCCCGCCTGCCGCCCGCCCGGTGGTGGCGGAGTCGATTGCGCTCGTGATCGCCTACGAAGACGACGACGTCCTGGTGGTGGACAAGGCCGCCGGCATGGTGGTGCATCCGGCGCCCGGCAACTGGAGCGGGACGCTCGTCAACGCCCTCAAGGGGCGAGGAGGCGCGCTGTCCAACCTCGGTGGCGAAGAGCGTGAGGGCATCGTGCACCGGCTGGACAAGGAGACGTCCGGGCTGCTGCTCGTCGCCAAGACGGATCGCGCGCACCGGGCGCTGGGGGCGGCGATGGCAAAGCGCGAGATCGTGCGGCGGTATGCCGCGCTCTGCTGGGGCCACCTGGACAGCGACCGGCAGACGATCGACAAGCCGATCGCCCGCGACCCGCGAGACCGAAAGCGCATGGCAATCGTCACTACGGGACGAGCAGCGCGGACCGACTTCGTGCGGCTCGCTCGATTCGACGTGGTGGACCTCCTGCGCGCGCACCTGCACACCGGGCGCACGCATCAGATCCGCGTGCATCTCTCGTCGGTGGGACATCCGGTGGTGGGTGACGATACTTATGGAGGCGGGGGCGGCCGGCGGCTGATCACGATGCCGCCGAAGCGTCACTTCCTCCATGCGGCATGGCTCCGATTCCGGCACCCGGCATCGGGTCTGCCAGTGGAGCTACGCTCACGTCTTCCGCTGGAGCTGGTGACGGCGCTCGCCAGTGCGGCGGGTGCCGAGGGGATGACAACCGGTACCGATCCGCTGGAGTACTTTGGCTTCTTCGCTGACGACGAGTCTTGAACAGCGCGCCGCCGCTCGCACCTTGCTGTTTCGCGTGGCCGGCAGCGTGTACGGGTGCGACATCGATGCGGTGCGGGAGATCATTCCGTATCGTCCTGCCACGCGGTTGCCGGGTGCACCGCCGCACGTGCAGGGCCTGATCAATCTCCGCGGCACGATCGTGACGGTGCTCGACCTCGGGGCGCGGCTCGATGCAGCGCGGGCGCCGATGCACGACGCGGGTGGCTCGATCATCCTGGCCGAACACGGCACGCGTGTGGTCGGCGTGGCCGTCGAGGAAATGATGGATGTGCAGGCGATTGCCGAGGAGCCGGTGAACGAGGGCGCGGGCGAGGCCCGCGGTGGGCTGGTGCGGGGGCTGGGACATCTCGGGGACGACGTCGTCGTCCTCATCGACATTCATACGCTGGTCACGCAGGTCCTGCTCTAAGGGGGCAACGAGTGAGCCACACAGTTCTGATCTGCGACGACGCGATCTTCATGCGCACCATGGTCGGGGACATTCTGCAGCAGGCGGGATTCGAGGTCGTCGGTGAAGCGGAGACGGGCGTCCAGGCGGTGGAGAAGTACAAGCAGCTGAGGCCTGATCTCGTCACGATGGACATCGTGATGCCGGACATGGGCGGCATCGACGCTGTCCGCGAAATCACGAAGTTCGATCCCAACGCCAAGGTGCTGATGTGCAGCGCGATGGGACAGCAGGCGCTGGTCGTCGAGGCGATTCAGGCCGGTGCCAAGGATTTTGTCGTGAAGCCGTTCCAGCCGAGTCGCGTGCTGGAGGCAGTCCAGCGCGTGCTGGGGTGATCGGCCGGCCGTACGCTTCGTCGTGGACCCGGGCGCGTGGATAACGCGCAGTACGCCGAGCTCTTCGTCACGGAGAGCCGCGAGCACGTGTCCGCCATCAACCACTCCCTGCTCGATCTCGAGCGTGGCGTGGGCGGCGACGAGCCCGTGGGTGCGATCTTTCGCGCGGTGCACACCATCAAGGGCATGAGTGCCACGATGGGATACACCGCGGTGGCCTCGCTGTCCCACGAGCTCGAGACGCTCCTGGACCGCGTGCGACGTGGGGACCGGGCGATCGATGACCCGTTGATGGAGATGCTCTTCCAGGCGGCCGACGTGCTCGAGTCGGCGATCGAGACCGCGGTGGGTGGTGCATCGACGGTCGACGTGACCCCGATCGTCGAACGACTGCGCGCGCAGGGACAGGAGGCTGACGCGCCGTCGTCGCGGCCTCGACGCGGTGCCACGAGCTCGTCTGCCGCGACTGCCCACGGATGGACAGCGCCCGTGCCTGTCGGCGACGGCGTCCTGGTGCGCGTGCGCCTCGCGCCGGAGACGCCGCTCGTGGGCGTGCGCGCCTTTCTCGTCGTGCAGGCGGCGAAGGCGCTCGGGACCGTGAGCGCCATCAGCCCATCGGCGGACGCGATGGAGCGCGGCGAGATGGAGCACGACTTCGCGCTGCGCCTCGTCACCGAGCGGGATGACACGGCGGTCGACCGTGCGCTGCGCGCCGCCGGCGACGTGGTGGATGTCGTGATCGGGGAGGCGACACTGGACGCGGGGGCCGAGCGTGCGGCGAGCGGACCGGCCACCTTCGTGGAGGTGCTGGCGACCTCGACGCCGGCCGACGGCAGCGGTGTCCGCCAGCAGCGCAGCGTGCGCATCGATCTGCGGCGCCTCGACAACCTGATGAACCTGATCGGCGAGCTCGTGATCACGCGTGGTCGCCTCGTGCAGCTCTCGGCGTCGATCGACGACGCGGCGCTCACGGAGACCGTGACGCAGGCCTCGCGCCTCGTGGCGGATCTGCAGGACGAGATCATGACGAGCCGAATGGTGCCCGTCTGGCAGGTGTTCGACCGCTTTCCGCGCCTCGTGCGCGATGCGGCGCATTCGGTGCACAAGGAGGTCGACTTCGTGATCGAGGGAAAGGAGGTCGAGCTGGATCGCTCGATGCTGGACGAGGTCGGTGATCCCATTGTCCACCTGCTGCGGAATGCGGTCGACCATGGCATCGAGGCGCCGGCAGTGCGGGCGTCGCTCGGAAAGCCGGCGCGCGGCCGGCTGACGCTGAGCGCGCTGCGCGACCGGTCGGCCGTCGCCATTCGCGTCACCGACGACGGCAAGGGCGTCGACCGCGCGCGAGTCCTCCAGCGCGCGCACGAGCAGGGGCTCGTGGAGCCGTCGCGGACGGAGTTGTCGGACGAGGAGCTGTTCCGCATCATATCGCGGCCGGGATTCTCGACGGCCGACACGGTGACCGACCTCTCGGGCCGCGGCGTGGGCATCGATGCCGTCTACAACCGCGTGCGAACGCTCGGCGGCTCGG